>NZ_JBDNTB010000006.1:12506-64344 GCF_047719395.1 Propionibacterium sp. | reverse complement strand
ATCATCTATCCTGGGAGTGGCTGTTTTTCCGCCCGCTCCGGCCGGTGGCGGGTGGTGTGTTATTTAGTGTGATGGTTCGGGGGGGCGCCCCGCCCCCCCCCCCCCCCCACCACAAAAAACCCACCGCTCAGACCGTCCAGAGGGGTGCACCCGCACCAGGACCGAAGGTTGCTGAGCAGCGAAAGTTCTTGAACCAGAAGTCCCTGAACCAGGAGCAGTTGCCATGGCGCAGCAGCCGGACAACGGCAGATCCGTCGACCAGACATCGACGCAGAGGATTCGTGCCCTTGTCACGATGAGGTTTCGCCCAGGTTTTACGTTCAGAAGCCAGGCCCGGGGAGCCCCAATTCGCCGAGAGGATGCCCGAACACTGCGCACCCAGCGGGGCATGGTGACCATCGAGTTGGCGGTTGCCATCCTGGTGGCCGCATTCATCACCGGAATGCTGTGCTGGGTCGTCGCACTGATCGGGCTGCGCACCGTGTGTCAGGACAATGCCACAGAGATCGCCCGGCAGCTCGCCCGGGGTGACCAGGCGGCGGCGATGCGGGTGAGCGATGCGATCCGTCCTGCAACTGCCGAGATTCGCAGCGATGGCGACGACATCACAGTTGCCGTGCGTGCAGAGGCCCGCTGGGGCGCTCTCGGATCCGTCACGGTGCGCGCCACGGCCGCAGTCACCCGCGAACCAGGCGTTCAGGGGCCGAGATGAAGCCGCCACGGGAAGCACACGACGAACGAGGTGCCGGTTCGGCTCTCGCGGCTGCGGTGATCGTGTTCATCGGTGCCACGGCATTCTGGGCTGTCCTGCTGAGCGCGTGGTCCGGCAGTATCCACGCGGCGCGTTCGGCAGCCGACATGGCAGCACTCAGCGCAGCGCATGCCCATCTGATTCAGCACGAGCCCTGCGAGGACGCCGGCCGGGTGGCCGCGCGCAACGGTGCCACGATGGGCAGCTGCCATCTCAGGCTGGGAGCCGACGGTTTCGTCGTCGAGGTGACAGTGACGGTTCCTCTCAACCCGCGGATGCCCGGGGCACCGGAGTCGGTCCGGGCCATGTCGAGCGCCGGTCTGCTGCCCCTGGAAGGCCAGTGACATGGCTGCCCAGGTGCTGCGAGACACAGGAACACGAATCGGGGAATTCTGCTCAGCCTGCTTCGAGTATGGCTTCGAGCAATCTCAGGGCGGCTGTCTTGTCGAGATGCTGGTTCGCATTTCCGCACTTGGGGGAGACCACGCAGGAAGGGCAGCCGTCGGCGCAAGAACAGGTCCGCAGACGATTCAGAGTGGCTGCTGCCCACTCGTCAGCAACCTCATATCCTCGCCGGGCGAAGCCGGAGCCGCCCGGTTGGCCGTCGTGGACGATGATCGTGCACAGATCCGTGTCGGGGTGCACCACCATGGAAACCCCTCCGATGTCCCAGCGGTCGCAGGGTGCGAAGGCGGGCAGCAGGCCGATTGCAGTGTGCTCCACCGCATGAGCCGCATTGCCCAGCACAGTCGGCGGGAATCCCAGGCCGGTGGCAATCTCCTGGGGAACCGACCACCAGACGGCCTTGGTCGACAAGGTGTGCGCGGGAAGTTCGAGCGGGTTCTCATCCCACACCTGCCCGCTGTCCTCGTCGCGGCGCAGATATCCGATCACTTGCCTGGTCAGCTCGACATCTCCGGTGAACACCGTGGTGCGGCCGAAGGCCTTGTGGGCGTCCTCGGCCACGATGTGCGCCGTGGTGAGGGTGCGTGGCTGGGTGAAATAGCCGGGTCTGTCGGCATGCACCAGGGCCATGCCCCGATCCGGGAGGTACTGGTCCACCAGGAACTGCTCGCCCTGGTGCAAGTACATCGCTCCGGTGAACACCGTGCGATCGGCATCTTCGAGGCTGACTTGACCCATCACCGATCCCGAATCGGCGTCCACGATGTCAAGCGGTTTTCCGCCGGTGCCGCGAAGATCTATCGCATCGACCGCTCGTTCAGGGCGAGGCCAGAACCATCCGGTGGCTCGTCGTCGCAGCAGCCCACAGTTGCCCAACTGGCCGCACAGCTGCTCCATGGAGTCTCCGAACCAGCGGGAATCGTTCGGCACGAGGGGGGATTCCTGCGCCGCTGCGGCGAGCTGCGGCCCGAGAACATTGGGGTTCTGCGGGAACAGCACCGTTTTGTCCACTGGCGCCTGGAAAATCAGCTCCGGATGGTCGAACAGATAGGCATCCAGGGGATCCTCACGCTGTACGACCACCACCAGGGCCTCGTGTTCGCCACGTCCGGCTCGGCCGGCCTGTTGCCACAGGGCGGCCAGTGTGCCGGGAAATCCGCAGATGAGCACAGCATCCATGCCAGTGATGTCCATGCCCAACTCGAGGGCATTCGTGGCGCAGATACCCTGCATCGCCCCGCTGTGCAGGTCCTGCTCGATCCGGCGGCGGTCGTTGGCCAGATAGCCGGAGCGATATGAGCCGATGGTGCGAGGCGTCTGCAGTTTCTGCCCGGCCCGCACGGCAAGCAGTTCCGCGCCCGCACGGCTCGGCACGAAGGCGATCGCCTGTCGGCCATCGTCGACGAGCCGAGCCATGATCTCGGCAGTATCGGAATAGGCATCTGTCCGTGGGCGCCACAGCACGACATCGCGTGCCGGGTGGCTGGACGAGTCGTGCTCGACCACATCGATCGGTTCCGGCTCCCCGATCAAGGTGGCGGCCGAGGCTCCTGCATCGCGGCAGCTGGCCGATGCCACCACGAAGACGGGATGGGCGCCGTACTCGGAGCACAGTCTGCGCAGTCGCCGCAGCACGCACGAGATCTGCGCCCCGAAGACACCGCGGTATCGGTGGGCCTCGTCGATCACCACGACTGCGAGGTTGGCCAGCAGCCGGGTCCATCGCGAATGGTTCGGAAGCACGCTGCGGTGCAGCATGTCGGGGTTGGTGAGCACGAATCGGGCATGATCGCGGGCAAGCCGGCGTTCGGCTCGGTCGCAGTCTCCGTCCAGAGTGGCGACGCTCCAGCCAGAGGGCCCGAGCTCCCGTGCCGTCCGCCATTGGTCATGGGCCAGTGCCTTGGTCGGCGCGATGTACAGCGCAGTCTGGCCGTCGTGCAGGCCCAGCGCCGAACGTGCCTGTGAGATCCGGTCGATGCGTGGGCGATCACGCGGCAGCAGCGCAGTGCCCCTGGCCCCACTGATCCCCGTGATGGCCCCTCCAGCGGGTAGTTCCACGCGGCCGCCGAGCGGATTGGCGTCCCCGGCGGTCGCGGCGAGGACGGGCATCAGATAGGCGAGCGACTTGCCCGACGCGGTGGGGGTGCACACGGCGACGTGACACCCGGAGTGCACCAGCTGCGCCACCTGCACCTGGTGGCGCCACGGCCTGTTGATGCCCGCGGCGCGAATCGTGGCGACACAATCGGCCGGCAACCAGTCAGGCCAGTCGGCTGTGACTCCGGTGACAGCCTCCCGGTGATCGACGTGGATCACCGCCGGGTCGCGGTCCAACCAGCGAGGCACAGCCATCACCCCATTGTGCATGTCAGGGTCCACATGTTCGATTACCGGCTCCCGCAGCACGCAGCCGGAGTGGCCTTGACCACGGATCAGCCTCGCTCGGGTGCCACAGTGGTGCCGTGATCGCGAACGATGCAACCGGCCAGGAGATGCTGCCAGCCCACCAGCTCGCCCGCCTGCGCAACAGCCTGCTGGCGGCGGACTACACAGTGGACGCCGTTCTGGAACGGCTCGGGGAAGAGGGCCGTGCCGGGCTGGAGCGCAATTCCACCGTGCCGGCCCTGGATCAGCTCGGTGGTGATGACGATGCGCAGGCCCAACTCATCCGTTTGTTCCCTCTGCAGCAGGAGATTCCCCGCAGCGCCCTCATCCCATTCATCGACATCGACACACTTCTGGCGGCGGGCCTCCTCGAACCTGCCGCCGCACCGGAACGCGTACGGGCAGCGGTCGACATCAGACCCTACGGATTCGAGGATGACCAGGGGGAATGGTCCGGATGGGTGGTCGCCGACCTGCTGCCTGGAATGGACAGGGTCACCACCCCCACACGGCCGGACTATGTGCTGGGCGTGAGTCCCGCGTCCACCTCTCTGGCACAGATGAGTGTGCCCGACCACGTGCACAGCGCGCTGGACCTTGGCACCGGATGCGCCATCCAGGCTCTCCACCTGGCCCGCCATGCTGATCACGTCGTCGCGACCGACCTCAATCCGCGCGCAGTACGGCTGGCCCGGCTCACCCTGGCCCTCAACGAGTCGGGCGTGCCGGTTCGCCAGGGCAGTCTCTACGAGCCGGTCGAGCCCGAGCGATTCGACCTGATCGTGACCAACCCTCCCTATGTGATGAGCCCTCCGGCACCACCGGATGAGCGACTGGTCTACCGGGAGAGCGGATTCGACGGGGACGGCCTGGTGGCTGCCGTGCTCTCCGGGGCGCGGGCGCACCTGAGCGAGGGCGGCCTGCTGCAGGTGTTGGCAAATTGGGCAGAGACGGCCGGCGAGTCCTGGCAGGACCGGCTCGCCGGATGGGGGCGCAGCAGTGGTTGCGAAATGTGGGTACTGCGCCGCGAGCGCCTCGACATCTACCAGTACATCGAGATGTGGCTCACCGACGCCGGTCTGGACGGTGCGCCCGAATGGCATCGCCGCTACAGGGAGTGGCTGGAGTATTTCAACCGGCTGGGCATTACCGGTGTCGGGATGGGCTGGATCATGCTCCGCAATACCGCCACCAGCAATCCGGGCATCCACATCGAGGACTGGCCCTACGAGATCGCCCAGCCCGTGGGGCCCGCTCTGTCCCAGGGCTGGCACGCCCTCGACCTGGACGACCTGCCCGATGGGCAGCTCTGGGCGGCTTGCTGCACCGTGAACCCCGATGTCAGCCAGGAGAGCATCGCCGCACCCGGCGCCGTCGACCCGAACTATGTCGTGCTACGCCAGAACCGGGGCCTGAAGAGGGCCATGCGGGTGGACACCGCACTGGGCGGAGTACTCGGAGCCTGTGACGGCGAACTGGCTCTGGGCACCATCGTCGACGCCGTCGCGAGTCTGGTGGACGAGCAGGCTGATGCCCTGCGACAACGCCTTCTGCCCGATCTGCGCCGGGCTCTGCGGCAGGGCTTCTTACTGTGGCCAAAGTCGCCCGGACCAGGGTCTGCGGTCTGACAGGGATGCGAGTTCACCGGCACCGGCGAACCGATACATCAACCCGGCGCGGCTGTTTGCCCAGCAGGCACCGGCCCGGCCGATTGAATTCGGGGCGCTAGCATCTTGGGCGGCTGCACCCGCATGCGGTGCAGATCCCAAGGACACCGAAGGAACATCGTGGCAGATTCTCCGCGGCGGCTCGTGATCGTCGAGTCCCCGACCAAGGCGACAAAGATCGCCAGCTATCTCGGCCCCGGTTACACCGTGGAGTCGAGCCGTGGCCATGTGCGCGACCTGCCCACCTCGGCATCGGAAATCCCGGCCAAGTACAAGGGCCAGCAATGGGCGCGCACCGGCGTCAACGTCGATGACGGATTCACCCCCCTCTACGTGGTGAGTGCCGACAAGAAGGCCGTCATCAAGCAGCTCAAGGCCGAGCTGAAGGATTCCGACGAACTCTTCCTGGCAACCGACGGTGACCGCGAGGGCGAGGCCATCGCCTGGCATCTTCTGCAGGAACTCAAGCCGAAGGTCCCTGTGAAGAGGATGGTCTTCCATGAGATCACCCCGGAGGCCATCCGCGAGGCCGTCGAGCACCCCCGTGACCTCGATGAGGACCTCGTCCAGGCCCAGGAGACCCGGCGCATTCTCGACCGGCTCTATGGTTACGAAGTCAGCCCGGTGCTGTGGAAGAAGGTCATGCCGAGGCTGTCCGCTGGACGCGTCCAGTCAGTGGCCACCCGCCTTGTGGTGGATCGCGAACGCGAGCGGATGGCCTTCCGGACAGCCGGCTACTGGGACATCGAAGCCATTCTGGACGCCGGGGAACAGGCCGATCCACGGCAGTTTCCGGCCCACCTGCTGAGCCTGGACGGCCGCCGCATCGCGCAGGGCTCCAGCTTCGACTCGCTCGGCGCCACGAAGACCGATGTCGCGGTGCTCGACGGGACCGCTGCCAAGAAGCTGGCGCAGGCGCTGGAGAGCGCACCCTTCATGACCACCTCGGTGGAGGCCAAGCCCTACACACGCCGGCCAGCGGCCCCCTTCCGCACCACCACCCTGCAGCAAGAGGCCGGCCGCAAGCTCGGCTTCACGACCGATCGCACCATGCGAGTCGCCCAGGAACTCTACGAGGACGGCTTCATCACCTACATGCGTACCGACTCGGTGACGCTGTCCGAGCAGGCCATCGCGGCATCCCGTGACTCAGTCCAGCAGCTCTACGGCCAGGACTATCTGTCCGCCAAGCCCCGCGTGTACACCTCGAAGGTGAAGAACGCCCAGGAGGCTCACGAGGCCATCCGCCCGGCCGGCGAGCATTTCAGGACCCCCGCCCAGACCGACCTGCACAATGACAAGTTCAAGCTCTACGAGCTGGTCTGGCAGCGCACCGTGGCGTCCCAGATGGCAGATGCCCGCGGCCAGCAGATGAGCGTGGGCATCGAGGCCACCCCTGCTCAGCGCGTCGACCTGGGGGAAGTCACCGCAGAACCGGTACGCACGGCCCAGTTCTCCGCATCGGGACGCACCATCACCTTCCCCGGCTTCCTGCGGGCCTATGTGGAATCCACCGACGAACCCGGCGAACCCTCGGCCCGGCTGCCCCAGGTGGCACCCGGCCAGGACTTGACGGCCGTCAAGATCAACCCGGAGGGTCACCAGACCAAGCCGCCGGCCCGTTTCACCGAGCCTTCCCTGGTGGCGAAGCTGGAAGAGCTGGACATCGGCCGGCCCTCCACCTACGCCTCGATCATCCGCACCATCACCGGCCGCGACTACGTCTTCAAGAAGGGCACCGCGCTGGTGCCCACCTGGTTGGCCTTCGCGGTCACCAGGCTCCTCGAAACGCACTTCACGGCGCTGGTGAACTATGATTTCACCGCTGAGCTGGAGGAGAGGCTCGACGAGATCGCCAATGGCGGCGCCGATCGTCTCGCCGTGCTGCAGGACTTCTACTTCGGCGAATCCGCCCAGGACGGCCACGAGGGCCTCCACGAGCTGGCCAACTCGTTGGGCGACATCGACGCCAAGGCGCTGTCCACCTTCCACCTGGGCAATCTGGATTCCGGTGTCGACGTCCGGGTGGGACGCTACGGCACCTATGTCGAGGACGAGCAGGAGCACCGGGCGAATGTTCCCGAGGACCTGCCACCCGACGAGTTGACCATCGACGCAGCCAAGGAGCTACTGGCGCACTCGGGCACCGAGGAGCGCGAATTGGGCCTCGATCCGGACACACATCTGGCCATCGTCGTGAAGTCGGGGCGCTTCGGCCCCTATGTCACCGAGGTGCTGCCCGAGGACGACACCGCGCCCAGGAAGCAGAAGACCAAGCCGCGCACTGCAAGCCTGTTCCGCACCATGGAGCCCGCCACTGTGACCCTGGCCGATGCACTCAAGCTGCTGGGCCTGCCTCGCGTGGTCGGCGAGGACAACGGCGAGCAGGTCACAGCCCAGAACGGGCGCTACGGCCCCTACCTCAAGAAGGGCAGCGACACCCGTTCGCTGGCCAACGAGGACCTGATCTTCACCATCACTCTGGAAGAGGCCCAGGCCCTCTACGCCCAGCCCAAGAAGCGTGGTCGTACCGCCGCAGCTCCGCTGCGAGAACTCGGTGAGGACCCCTCCAATGGCAAGCCGGTGACCGTCAAGGATGGCCGCTTCGGGCCCTATGTCACCGACGGCGAGACCAACGCCACCCTGCGCAAGGCCGATTCGGTCGCCGAGATCACCCTTGAGCGCGCCGCGGAGCTGTTGGCCGAGAAGCGCGCCAAGGGCCCGGTGGCTCCGCGCTCCAAGACGCGCAGGACACCCACGAAGAAGAAGACGGCGAAGAAGGCACCTGCCGCAGCCAAGGCGAAGAAGGCCCCTGCCGCAGCCAAGACCAAGAGCACGAAGGCCGCTGCCGCCAAGTCAACGAGCACGAAGAACAGCACCGTCACCAAGTAGGCAGCCGCCGTTCCATCTGGTGTCCCGCCCGATGGAGTCGCTTCACGCGGTCGGCGGGAGAGTCCTGGGAGGAGCCACGATGGTCAAGCAGCCCGTGATCTGGTACTTCCGGATGCCCTGGCATGTCGAGATTCCGGTCTTGACCAACTGCTCCGGCGACAGCCGGGTGGCACTTCTCGACAGGGGAGCATCCAGGTCGACGACGATGTCCTTGCTCGACACGCCCGATGAGCGCTTGTCCAGGGCGGGAATCAGGCTGGCCTGCCAGGTTCGCAGCAGCGGCACGGGCTGGTATGTCTGGGGGTCATCGTGGCAGCCGTGGGTTCCGGCGGATCCGAGCTCGTCCATGAGCTCGGATTCCGAGATGCCCGACGAGATCGCCGACATGGTCCGCCCCTTCACGCGCGGTGAGCGGCTCGTCCCGGTGATGCATGCCACGAGGGTGAGAGGCAGCTACGAGCTGATTGCCGGCGACGGAGCCGTCGCGGCATTGCTCAGCAATGACCGGATCACCGTGCGCCACAAGCACGAGGCTGCCGGGCGGGCGCACGAATTGAGTGTGGACGTCAGCCGTCTGGACCGCGACACCAAGGACCGTCTCAGCGGCGCCATCGAGCAGATGGGAGGCGTCCGGGTCCAGGGATTCGACGACCTGTTCTCGCGCGCCGGATCCTTCCTGCCCGCCGCCGGCGCAGGGCCGTCATATCTGCACAAGCACAGCATCGGAAGATTCATCTCCAAGATGATCGCGGCCCGGATGACCCAGGTCCTCGTCGCAGCTCTGACCGTCCGTTCTGACAGCGGCCGGGACACCACGCCATTGCTGGATTCTCTGGGACGGCTCCAGTCCGAGATCGGCGCGCTGACCGGAGTGCTGGATTCGCGCTGGTGCACCGAGCGGGTCGATACGGTGGATGGCCTGCTGTCCCTCACCGCTGGTGAGGTGTCATTCACGGGGCCGCTGAAGGATCTGCTGGACGCACTCGACGCCGCGAGCCTGGATCCGCCGCTGGTGGTTGATGATGAGCGGAATGCCGGGGAGGTGCTCGGTGGCCGGGTCGGCGCACTGGTGGACGTGGTGCGCTCGCGGATCGATGGTGCCTTGGCCGGGTCCGTGCAGCTGGAAGGCCCAGCGCGGAATGAAGCAGCACTGGATGGCCCAGCCGTGGATGACATCGTCCTGTGGCGGCGGGCACTTGATGCCTCGACCGAGGCGCTGCGGCTCGCGGACCTTGCCAGACCGGCGCTTGACAAGGGAAATCGTCTCGTACGGGTGCTCGGCAAAGTTGTCGCTCTGCTGTCCGCCGCCCAGCCGCAGGCCAAGGTGCCTACTCCCGCTCAGCTGCAGGCCCTCAGCCCTGCGCAGGCATTCGCCGAGGGAAGGGCCGTGGAACAGGCATTCCAGGCCTGCCAGGCTGGACGCGACGAGTTCCGTGAACAGTGGCCGCACCGCAGTGCCCAACTCGCCAAGGCCCTCGGGGCCCCAGAACCGGTGCGTGGATGATGGCCTGCAGACCGTACCCGGGCTGGTTCGTGGTCTTCGAGGGTGGAGACGGCGTCGGGAAGTCGACGCAGGTGAGGCTGCTGGCCAGGACCCTCACCCAGGCGGGCGTCGATCATGTACTGACCTGCGAACCGGGCGGCAGTGCTCTCGGCGGTGCACTGAGGGCCCTTCTGCTCGACCCCTCTGGGTACTCGGTGGCGCCACGCGCGGAAGCACTGATGTATGCAGCTGACAAGGCGCAGCACCTTCACGAGGTGGTGCTGCCCGCACTGCGGCGAGGTGCGGTGGTGATCTGTGACCGCTATCTCGATTCGATGATCGCCTATCAGGGAGCAGGTCGCACCCTGGAGCTGAGCGAGGTGCGCAGGCTCGGCAAATGGGCCACCGGTGGCTTGCGTCCGGATCTCACGGTGCTGCTCGACATGGATCCCGACCGGGCTGTGGGGCAGAAGAGCGGCAAGGACCGCCTCGAACTGGCAGGAGCGGATTTTCATCGCCGGGCGAGGCAGGGTTTCCTGGATCTTGCTGCTGAGCATCCGGAGGCATATCTGGTCCTCAAGGCACGGACTTCTCGGTCCGGGATAGCCGGGGTGATCCGGCGACGGCTGGCGCAGATGGGCGTTCCGGGCACGGGGCATCCAGAAATGTCAGAGGACGCTGGCACACTGAATGACAGCGGCTGAACATCAGCATGTGAAGAATCCAGTTTCTGAAATGAAATCCGGTATCTGAAATGCAACCCAGTATCTGAAATGAAACAGGGTGCGAACAGTCGGACTGACAGCTCGGGCCGATCGGAGGTGGCGCGCGGATGACAGGCACGACCTCGTCGGGCGCGGCCTTGCCAGACATGGCCATGACAGATGCAGAGAGAACGCAGTCCTTCCAGACGGCCACCGACGGTCGGTATGTCCACAACCCGGCCGACGACGATCCGCTCACGGGGGTCTGGCACGACCTGGTGGGCCAGCGGAATGCCGTCCGTGTGCTTCGTCATGCAGTCGCGGGGGATCCCCATGCCATGACCCATGCCTGGCTCATCACCGGGCCGCCCGGTTCGGGGCGCAGCAATGCAGCCAAGGCTTTCGCGGCCGCCCTGCAGTGCCCCAGAGGGGGCTGCGGCAACTGCAATGCCTGCCGCACCGCCTTGTCAGGTGCGCATCCCGATGTCACCCAGGTGAGAACCGAGATGCTCTCGATCGGAGTCGACGAGGTGCGTGAGCTGGTGCGCAAGGCCGCGATGAGCCCCACTATCGGAAATTGCCAGGTGCTCGTCGTCGAGGACGCGGACAGGATCACCGACCGGGGTGCGGACGCGCTGCTGAAGAGCATCGAGGAGCCACCGCCCAGGACGGTGTGGATCCTGTGCGCGCCGACCCCTGATGATGTCATCGTCACCATCCGTTCCAGGTGCCGCCTGTTACGGCTGCGCACCCCCAGGGACGAGGATGTGGTGCAGCTGCTCGTGGAGCGCGATGGCGTCGATCCGATGATGGCCCAATACGCCGCGAAGGCTGCCCAGGGCCACATCGGTCGCGCGCGGGCGCTCGCCCGCAACGAGGGTGCGCGCGTTGCCCGCAAGGTTGTGCTCCAGGTGCCTGGCCGGCTGGCGGATCTGGGTTCATGTCTCGACATCGCAGAGGAGCTGGTAGCACAGGCCGCCCAGGAGGCCGCCAGGATCACCGGTGACCAGGACGAGCAGGAGCGCGCCGGGCTGGAGCAGGCGCTGGGCTATGGCACGAAAGGGGCGCGGCCCCGCAATGCGGCTGCCGCGCTGAAAGACCTCGAAGAACAGCAGAAGGCGCGGGCCAAGAGACTGCGCCGTGATGCCCTGGACCGTTCCCTCTCCGAGTTGACCACCTGGTATCGCGATGTTCTTGCAGTGCAGTGCGCGGTGGTCAGCCTTGCCGAGCCGAACCACCCAGAGGAATTGGGGGAGCACCATTCGGGGGTGGGTCTCATCAATGCCGAGATGACTGAGGAGATCCGCCTGGCTGCGGCGTCGTCCACGCCCGAGCACACCGTGCACTGCCTTGATGCGATCCTGGAATGCCGGGCGGCACTGCAATCCAATGTCGCTCCGTTGCTCGCCTTCGAATCCTTGCTCATCCAGGTGGCCGGTCTGCGAAACTGACGCATCCTGGAGTGATCAGGCTGCGCCGCGTGTCAGTTCCGCACTTGTGGCGACCGAGCGGGAAAGATGATGCGAGAGCGCCATGACCAATTGAGCGGCCGCCGCACGTCGAGAGGACATGCCCGTGAGCAAGAACGACCATGCTGAAAACCTTTACGACAGCGTGAGCACGCCCACCGATGCCGAGGAGCAGCCAGCGGCCATCACCGGTGCACCGGCTCCAGGCCACGGCGCTGCCAAGACCGAGCCGACTGCGGCCGCCACCAAGCCTGTCGGATCTGCCACAGAGTCCGCAGCACCTGTGGCAGAGCCCACCGCGACTTCCACCAGGCAGCCGGCACCCGAGGAACCCGAAGTCCGGCCCGAGCCGCCGAAGTCGGCACCAGTGGCTCCGCACCCGGAGGCCACTGAGTCGCTCACCCCTGTTGGGCTGGACGCGCAGGACTCGCGCTCCGAGCCGAGGGCGGAAGCAGAGCATGCGGTACCCGAGGAGCAGCCGCCTGCTTTTCAGCCTGTCGAGGACGAGCCCACGATGGTGATGGACCCGAGTCCGGACGCGACGCAGGTGCACAACGACGATGACCTCGAGAATGGGGCTCGGCGTGCCGCCATTCCTCTCGCCGCCGATGAGGAAGACATCGCCGACTACGACGAGGCTGAGGTCGAGAAGACTCAGGTGATCTCCGAGGAGCAACTCCTCGCTGAACAGCAGGAGGCCGAACGACGAGCTCAGGAGAAGGCTGAACGGGATCGTCGGCTCGGCACGGTGCGCGCCGACGGGCAGGCCGAGCCTGCCCCGGCGCCGGTTCCGATGCCCAGCACCGACAAGTTCCCCGCATCGATCGGCCTGTTCGTGCTGCGGCTGGTGACGGCGGTCATGACGCTCACCTATGGCTATCAGGTGCTCACCCAGCGTTCGCCTGTCATCAACACCATTTCGAGAATCGGGGTGCCCGAGGCGAATTACGTGGCCTGGGGACTTGCCGGGCTGCTCTTCGTCGTATCGGTGATGATTCTGTTCGGTCTCGGCACCCGCATTGCGGGATTCATCATCGCGGCGCTGGGCGCGGCGATGCTGGTCTTCGTGAAGTGGGGCAATTTCAACCCCTTTGTGGCAGGTGTGCCCGGATTCTCCGGCGACATCGATCTCGTGCTCGCCGCGGTGGGTTGGACATTCCTCTTCGTGGGGGCGGGCGGTTGGTCGCTGGATGCCGGCAGCCGGCACGCCAGGATCAGGCGCAAGCTCGAAGAGGACGCCTGAGCGGCCTATCCTGCGACGATTCCTCGTCGCGAGGGTTCAGTCCTGCGACGATTCGGCGCTCGTCGGGGCTGCCGGTATAGTGATGCCGCTGCCTAGCGGCATGCCGTCTTAGCTCAGTCGGTAGAGCGACGCTCTCGTAAAGCGTAGGTCTCGGGTTCGATTCCCGAAGACGGCTCCAATGTGTCGATTCGCCCGCCGCTGTACCCCCGCGTCGTCCGTCGATGCGGCTCCGGCTGGCGCCGAGGAGAGAGATGGCGACAGTCCCTGACTCCACGTCCAGTGGCGCAGCATCCGGTGCTCAGGCTCGGCTCGTCCCGCTGAGCGGGCGAAATCCCACTGTGGACGCCGCAGCCGGGCGAATCGTCGTGCTGCCGCAGGATGGTCCACCGAGGGAATTCGCACAAGGCGATGGTCGCGACAAGGTGGCCTTGGTGACCGAGTACCGCACCCATGTCACCCTGCCCGGCGGCACGGACAAGGAGTATCGGGGTGTGATGCTTCGCTGCCTCGATGGGCAGGCGCTGGTCTGGCTCACGAATTCTCCACTGGAGGAGATCGTCTACCGTCCAGGTGATGTGCAGTTCTTCTGCGAGCAGGCGGGGCTGCGATACGACGAGATGACGCTGGACTACGCAACCCTGTTGCGGATCACAGGTGACGCGCAGCGCGCCGGCGAGGGCACCGGCGAGGTGAAGCGTTCCGCTGACACAGTGGGGCGCGCCGCCAGCGCCGGCATCGTGCTCGGCGCGCTGGCCCTCTTCGCGGCGCTGGCGATGTTCATCACCAATGTCACTGTCGACGCGGCGCGGATCATCACCGTGCTGGCCTGTTTCGTGATCGTCGTCTTCGGCTTCAGCTGGCTGGGCCATCGGCTGGCGGCCAGGACGCCCCCACAGGATCCAGGGCGCCGCAAGTGGTTCGTTCTCGCCGGGCTGGGGTTGATTGCCACAGTGGTATGCGCTGTCGCCGATGTGCGGGTAGGTGGTGCTCCAGTGGCCGCCACCTGCCTGGTGCCCCTCGGATTCTGCCTGTGGTGCTTGGGCATCCCCGGCTTGCCCTGGTCGCAGGCTGCGCTGCTTCCCCGCCAGCCCGCCGTAACTCCTGGTTCCAGCATCTCCTGATCGGCTGCACGGCCTCCGGAATCGACTGGAAGCGTCCCTCTCGGTGCACTGATGCCCCCGGCCACGGCCTGAATGACGCCGCCAGTAGAGTCATGTCAGTGATCGAAGTGGTCTGCGGACCTAGGGGGCACAGTGCTTGATTGCGTGATAGTCGGCGCGGGTCTGGCAGGCCTGTGTGCGGCAACTCAACTCGCTCAGCGAGGCAAGGAAATCGTTCTGCTGGAGGCCCAGGATCGAGTCGGCGGCCGAGTCGCGAGCACCATGCTCCAGCGCGGCGAGGTCGTCGATCTGGGTGGCCAATGGCTCACCTCGAGTCATGATCGGTTGATGGCACTCGTCGACGACGACGGGCTGTCCACCACTCCTGCCAATTCCGGCAAGCTCACCTTGGTCCGGCACGGCCAGGTGCGCGCGGTCGCACAGTCCGATACCGCCACCGAGAAGACTTCCCCCTTCGCCATCGCCGATCTCGGCCAGGGTCTGATGCGCCTGCGCCGGCTGGCCGAACGCTCGGCCACCGATGAGATTTGGACCGCTGCCAATGCGGCATGGCTCGATCAACCGGTAGAGCAGTGGGTCTCCTCGAATCTACGAACTCCCTCGGGCCGGCGCGACATCCTCGCCGCGATGAATGCTGTCTTCGAGGAACCCCTGGAGAAGATCCAGCTGCGTCAGGCCCTCGTCAAAGTTCGCGAAGGCATCGACATGGAGAACCTCATCGCCGCCAGCGGTGAGATCGGTCAGGTCCGTGTGCTCGGCGGGCTGGCGCAGGTCTGCGAGAAGATGGCCGCCGAATTGGGCGATCAGCTTCGTCTGGGCCAGGTGGTCAAAACCATCAACCAGCACGACGACGCGGCCACCGTGATCACCGAGGACGGCCAGCAGTACGAGGCATCGAGCGTGGTGATGGCACTGCCGCCATGGCTGGCAACTGACTTCGAGTACGAGCCCCCGCTGGAGCCCTGGCGCAAGGAGACCGCCAAGAAGACCCCGCCGGGCAATGTGATCCGGTGCTATGTGGCCTATGAGCATCCCTGGTGGCGCGAGGAGGGTCTGTCGGGGCAGATGAGCGCCGACGACGGGCCGGTCCGGGTCACCTTCGATGTCACAGATGACGCCGAGGGCCGCGGAATCCTCACCGGATTCTTCGAGGGCGGCGAGGCTTCGATGCTCACCAAGTTCTCACAGAGCATGCGCAAGCGGGTATTCCGCGATGCCCTCGTGTCGGTCTTCGGCGCGCAGGCCGCCAATCCCGTGGAGTATGTCGACTGCGACTGGGGAGCGGAGCCCTTCACCAGGGGCAGTCACGGCGCCCACTTCGCCCCTGGTGTGTGGAGTGTTTCGGGCCAGCAGCTGGGCAAACCCTTCGGGCTGGTGCATTTCGCGGGCGCGGAGTACGCCGCGAAATTCAACGGCTACATGGAGGGAGCGGTGCGTTCGGGCAATGAGGCAGCCGCCGCGATCCTGCGCCTGCTCTGCGCCTGAGTCCTGGCCGTCCATCACCACATAGCACATCACCACCAACGCCTCACTCAACGCTGGGACGACAACTGGGCCCTCACCCCTTTTCGGGGTGAGGGCCCAGCCTTTGTGCACCGGAGAATCAGAGGGCCTTTTCCCCTCTTTCTCCGGTCCTGATCCGCACGACGTCCTCCACCGGCATCGCCCAGACCTTGCCGTCACCCACGACATCGGTCTTCGCGGCAGTGCAGATGGTGTCGATGATGGCGTCGACCTCGGAGTCGGCGGCCAGGATCTCGATGCGTACCTTGGCGATGAAATCGATGGTGAATTCCGCGCCGCGGTACATCTCGGTGTGCCCGCGCTGGCGGCCGAACCCGGCCACCTCGGACACCGTCATGCCCTTGATGCCGTATTCCGCAAGGGCGATCTCCACATTTGCCTGTGCTGCGGGCTGGATGATTGCTGTGATGAGCTTCATGTCTCAGGCCTCCCCTGAATCGGAACGGCGCGCCGAATCTGAGGTACCCGGTGTCGTGACCGCATGCGGCAGCGTGATCGAGCTCAGTCGTGGGACGGACATGCCGATGTTGCTCTGGTCGTAGCCCACTTCGGCGTGCTCGTTGACGTCCAACCCCTGGGTCTCCTCGTCGCGGCTGACGCGCAGGCCGAGGGTCTTCTTGATGGCGAAGGCGATGCCGACGCTCGCGATGAATGACCACAGGCCGACGGCCAGGGCACCGATCAACTGGCGGCCGAACTGCTCCAGCCCACCGCCGTAGAACAGACCGTTGACGCCATCGGTGAGATCTGCCTTGCAGAACAGGCCGACGGCGAGGGTGCCGATGATGCCGCCGACGAGGTGGACGCCGACAACATCGAGGGAGTCGTCATAGCCGAGCTTGAACTTCCAGCTGATCGCATAGCAGCAGCCGACACCGGCAAGCAGGCCGATTGCCAGGGCTCCCATCGGGTTCACGAAGGCGCATGCGGGGGTGATGGCGACCAGGCCGGCCACGATGCCGGACGCGGCGCCGAGGCTGGTCGCATGACCGTCACGCAGGCGCTCGGTGACACACCAGGCGATCATGGCAGTTGCGGTGGCCATCATGGTGTTGACCCATGCCAGGGCGGCCGTGTAGTTGGCGCCCAGGGCAGATCCGGCATTGAACCCGAACCAGCCGAACCACAGTCCGGTGGCGCCCAGCATCACCAGGGTCAGATTGTGCGGCCGCATGGTGCGCGAGCCGAAGCCGATGCGCGGGCCCAACACGATCGCCAGTGCCAGTCCTGCGGCGCCGGCGTTGATGTGGATCGCCGTGCCGCCCGCGAAGTCGAATGCCTTCAGCTGGTTGGCGATCCAGCCGCCGCGTTCGGACACATAACCGTCGAAGGAGAACACCCAGTGGGCCGCCGGGAAGTAGCACAGGATGCTCCACGCGACCACGAAGATTGACCATCCGCCGAACTTCAGCCGATCGGCGGGCGAACCTGAGATCAGGGCCACGGCGATGACTGCGAAGGCCGCCTGGAAGCCCACGAAGGCCAGCGCGGGGATTTGGTTGGGTGCATCACCAAGGACGACATCCGCGCCAAGATTGCGCAGGCCGGCGAACTGGGTGAAGTCGCCGACGATGCCGTGCCAAGAATTGCCGAAGGCTTCGGAGAATCCGAAGAGCACCCACAAGATGCCGACGATGCCCATCGAGATGATCGACATCATGATCATGTTGAGGACGTTTTTCGCCCTCACCATGCCACCATAGAAGAATGCGAGAGCAGGTGTCATGAGGAGTACCAGTGCTGCACTGATCATGACCCAAGCCGTGTCGCCGGGACTGATATCCATTGCCATCATGCGTGACAGCTTTGCGGTACAGCGTTGCAGCCGCGTTCAACTCGTGTTACGACCGCGTTACGGTGTTCACGGAATTCATAGGAAACCGGTGTATCGCAGCACGTCGGTTCAGCAGTGCCCGCCGCCCAGTTCTCCCGAAGCGAAATAGACCTGGGATGCTACCGCGTCGGCTGCCACCCGGGCAGAATCGATGTCGTTCTTCTGCCCGATGACGACCAGACCCACCCCCACCCTGTTCGCCTGCTCATCTGGGATGACTGCCAGCTGACGCAGCACCGGACGATCGTCGTCGCCGGTTCCCTCAGAGGTCTTGGTGAAGCTGGAGATGACGCGTCCGAAGCCGTAGGAATGGTTCTGATCGACATAGCGCATCCGTGACTTGATGAAGGCGTCATCGGAGGAGCACCACAGTTGTGCGGCGAATTGGGCCTGCGCTGCCACCGGCCAATCGGTCTGGGTGAATGCGGGCACGCCCTGGCGCGGCGATGTGGTGGGCACGATGGTGGACGAGTCCCCGAATTGGCGCAGCACATCCTGGGTCCTTCCTGCCGCGGTGGCTGAATCGCCGAGAAAGCTGTAGAGCGCCTCGTCGGAGGACAGCGATGATTCCGAAATGCTCTTGGTGAGCATGTAGGTGAAGTTGGCGGGGGCAGTGCTGAGCCGATTGGCCGCCACCGCGATGGGCACATCGATGGTTCCCCAGGCCGGCGCGCTGGCCACCGAGCCGGCCGTCCAGGTCTGGGCGGGAGCAGAACCGACCGGTGCGATCGAACTCACTGCAACCCCGATCTGCACGTTGTAGCGTGCCTCGATACGGGTGACCTGGGTCTTCAGATCTTCCAGGGCCGGCCCGCTCGGCGCCGGGTCGGGCGATGGTGAGGGCCGCGGCGTGGCAGACGGCGATGCGCTCGGTGACGCAGAAGGGCTGGAGGTGATCTCGGGGGTGGCCGGCCGTCCGTTCGAGGAGCGAGTGGCTCCGTAGACGATCATGGCGGTCAGTACGAGCACCATCGTCGTGAGGATTCGCCACAGCGGGGCCAGCCAGACCTTCAGGGCGACGGCTCTCAGCCAGGCGTAGCTCCTGGTGGTCTGCCAGCGGTCCCAGGAACGGTCGATCCAGCCAGGCCGCTCAGAGCGCCGGGGACGCTTGGCCACCCTGCACCTCCTGTCGGCATGTCAAACAGGCCATCCTGGCCGTTGCAATTCAGCGACATCCCATCCTAGGGGGTTAGACGGTGGGAGAGAGAGGTGCACCCAGGGGAGTCACCGGGCAGTCGTGCGGGGCGGCCGGGTCGGCGTAGGCGAAGGCGTCGAAGCCGGCGAGCTCGTCCCACTCGCAGTCGACCGAGAAGCCTGCGGCCGTCGCGGTGGAGAAGCCGGCATGCAGGTCGGCCTCGTTGCCGGTGCCGGCCCAACGCAGCTGCGCGGCCAGGGTGGGGATGCCCGGTGCATGTGCGAGGACGAGCAGCACCTGGGCCTCCTGCGGGGCCGCGCCGATGGCTTGCAGCAGGGTGCTGGTGCCCGCGCCGTAGAGATCGTCCACCACTTGGACGGGAGTCTCAGCGCCGTCGGGGCCGTGCAGCCGCATTCGCGCGAAGGTCTCCCGGGTGCGCGCAGCAGGTGAGACCATCGCCAGGCCCACCTTTGCTCCGGCGAGCATGGCGCCCATCTGGCTGGCCTGTTTGCGGCCATGGCGGCTGAGTGGGCGATTGACATCACTTGCTGCGAAAGAACTCGCCTCGGCATGACGCATGAGATACAGGGTCCGGCTCATGGCACGAGACTAATCCGGCTGGCCCGGGGCGAGCGCCACCAGGATGTCGCGCTTGATGGAGGAATCCACCCGGTGCGCGAATCCGAGCCAGCTGCCCTGCTGGCACACCTGCAGGCCTGCGTCCGTGCAGATGGCGGCGAACTCGTCGTGCGTAAGCCCATAGGTGTTCCAGCTCACGCCCAATGCGCCACCCGGACGCAGCAACGAGGCCCACACCGGCACCGCGCGCACCAGCAGCTCCGCGGGGGAGCGGTCCAGCTGCTTGGCCGTGGCGGTGTGCTGCCGTGATGAACCCCGTCTGGCCGAACCGTGCACGACACCGTAGGGGGCGTCGGTGACGATCGCGTCGAATTTCTTCTTGCCGAACAGACGTCCTGAATCTGCGGTGTCACCGGTGAAGAAAGTGAGGCCGAGTTCCGGCGCGCCCGGCAGACCGGGATGCCCATGTGTGGTCTCGGCGGGTCGTACCTCGGCGTCGAAGCGGCGGCCGATCATCCTCCCCTCCCTTCGGACCGGAGAGATGTCAGCGGAATGCTTGAGCCTCTTGCGCCGCAGGTAGCCCTTGAGATAAGCGGCGAACTGCTCGAAGGAATGCTCGTCCACCTCGACGCCATAGGCATTCATGCCACTCGTCCAGGCTGCCAGCAAGGTGGTGCCCCGGCCGGCCAGCGGGTCGAGCACCGACAGCTGCGCGCGCCCGGTGCGTACCTGCGAGGTGGTCACATGCAGCAGCAGGCGGGTGAACAGCTCATTGGTCTTGCCCTGGTACTTGGGGATGGTCAGCAGATCGGAGTCCATCGCCTCGTGGCGTACCAGCTCGACCGGCCTGAGTAGATCGCCGGTGCGTTCGAAGAGGGCCATGGCACTGGACTGGCCGCCGAGACCGGTCAGGGCATCCGGCTCGGCATCGAAGGCCAGATAGTCCACGCCCGCGACGCTGACCTGTTCGGCGATGATCGACGGCGTCGTCGTCACTGCCAGTTCTGCGGCGGCCAGCTGCGGTGCTGCCTGCTGGTACACGCGGTTCGAGGAGGGGGAGACCAGCATCAGACATGAAGACACCGGCTCATCTTTGCACCTGCGGCGGTCAACTCCGCGGCATCGGACATGCCAGCGATACGGTGACCCGCACGACAGATCTTCCTGCGCACTGTCCTGCAGATCCATCTGGTCTGTCTGGTGTCTTGCAGGCCTACTGCAAATCGACTTTGAGATGCTCGTAGGGAGTGCCCTTGGCCCGCTGATACGAGGCGCGGATCTCGTCCTCGGCCTCGGCGCGCCCGACCCAGGACGCACCCTCGACGCTCTTGCCGGGCTCCAGATCCTTGTACACGGTGAAGAAGTGCTCGATCTCGAGCATCACCATCTGCGGAACGTCGTCGAGATTGTCCATGTAGTCCCGCCGGATGTCCGCCGTGGGAATGCACAGCACCTTGTCGTCGCCGCCCATCTCGTCCTGCATCTGGAACATCGCGATGGCGCGGCACTGGATCAGGCAGCCTGGGAAGGTGGGCTCTGCGACGATGACCATGGCGTCCAGCGGATCGCCGTCCTCACCGAGTGTTCCCTCGATGAAGCCATAGTCATAGGGGTACTGAGTCGAGGTGAACAGGGTGCGGTCGAGCCGGATGCGCCCGGTGTTGTGGTCCATCTCGTATTTGTTCTTGGTGCCACGGGGGATTTCGACGGTCATGTCGAAGGTCAGGCCGAACTGCGGCAGCCCGGTGGCGATGCGGAAATCATCGGTCACGTCGTTGCGTCCTTATGATTGGTCACCGGAGACTGGTTGCTCTGGCGGCATGGGAGACGGACCAGACATTACCCGGTCAGGAAGTGGCACGTGAATTCATCGAGGGATCGGCGCTGGTTGCGTTGGGTCATTCTCGTGGTGGTACTGGCGATTGTGGCCCTGTTCGCACTGTTCGGGTGGAGGCCGCTGGCCCGGCGGGCCGGCATCGTCGTTCCCGCCGCGGCGCAGACGGTCCCTGCTGCGATGTTCAGCCCCACCGCCAGTGATGCCCCGCAGGGCGCAGGCACCGTGTCCCCGGCTCCCGTGCCGTCATCCTTCAGGCCGGCCTCGGCCCAGAAGGTCGATGCTGTGGTCCAGGCCACCGGGGTGACCCCCAATTCCACGATGTCCGTGCGTGATCTGACCACCGGTGCGGCGCTCTCGTCGACCCGGGCCGATGATCCCGTCGTGCCGGCGTCCACCATGAAGCTGATGACCACCATCTCGCTCGTCGACAAGGTCGGTGCCACCACGACTTTCGACACCAAGGTCGTGATGGAATCCCCCTCCTCGATCGTGCTGGTGGGCGGCGGGGACCCACTGCTGGCGAGCTCGAAGAGTGCCTACAACTATGGAGAGCCGCTGCCACCTACCACCGAGGAATTGGCCGCTCAGACAGCAGCCGCCCTGAAGGCCAGGGGAATATCGCAGGTCAGCCTGGGATATGACGATTCGCTGTTCACCGGCGATGCCCGTCACCCCGGCTGGCAGCCCGGCGACATGGAGTTCGTCAATGACATCTCGGCCCTCATGGTGGACGAGGGCGGCGGCTCCACCACACCGGCGGCCAGCGCCGCCAGCACCTTCGCCGGCCAGCTCGCCGCGAACGGAATCCAGGTCAACGGCGCCCCCTCCTCGCAGCAGGTCACCAGCTCGGCCGAGGCACTCGCAACGGTGCATTCCCTGCCCTTGTCAGAGATCGTCCAGCAGTGTCTGCGTCACAGTGACAACACGATCGCCGAGACGCTCTTCCGTCACCTCGCCATTGCCTACGGCCAACCGGCCAGCTTCGACGGCGGCGTCACCGCGCTGCACCAGGCGATGACCGATCTCGGGCTGTGGAGCCCGGCTGATTCATTGCACGACGGCTCCGGGCTGGACGAGGCGGATCGGCTCACTTCTTCTTCCCTCTCCCAAGCCATCGTCCTCGCGGCGAGCCGCGAGGAGCTGCGTCCGATACTTCCCGGCCTTCCCGTCGCGGCGGCCACCGGCACCCTCGATTCCCGATTCATCGACGCCGCATCCTCGGCCGGCGGCGGCAGGGTCCGTGCCAAAACCGGCTCGCTGGACATATCCGGAGCCCTCGTCGGGTACACCCCGACCGCGGACGGCTCGATGGTGGCTTTCGCGATCGTCGCCAATGGCGCGGGCACCGATTTCCGTCCCTATCTGGACAAACTCGCGGCTGGCCTCGCATCCTGCAGCTGCTCCTCCTGAAACCCTTCCGGGATGCCGCTGAGCGAATAAGATCACCGACTATGGGGACAGAGATGCCGTGGATCGACTGGAATGCAGCCGAGACCACGGCAACTGTCCTCACACCGCCCGGACCTCGGGTCTGTGATCAGGAGCGGCTGGACTGCGTGCGCGACCTGCGGGAGGCGGCCCGGATCGCGCCCGGACTCATCGCACAGGCCGCCCAACTGCCCTCCCGGGGCGAAGACATTCTCGAGCTTGTCGTGGACCGACCCGGCATCATCCGGGCGAATATCGCAATGGCCCGCACCATGGCGGAGCGTATCGGCGCCACGGCACCATCGCCCACGAGCCGGACCGCGCGGGCGGCCGGGAAGGCACGTGGGCACTCCATCGGGGTGATTCTGGCGGCGATTGCATCCCGGATCCTTGGCCAGTTCGACGCCCTCGGGTCCAGCCCGAGACTGCTGCTGGTTGCGCCGTCGATCATGTCGGTGGAGCGCCACCTGGGTGCAGTGCCCCGTGATTTCCGCACCTGGGTGGCTCTGCACGAGCAGACTCATCGCGTGCAGTTCGCCAACGCCCCATGGCTGACCGGCTGGATCACCGATCAGATGCGCACAATCGTGGACAGTGATTCCGAACATGGCCTGATGCAGGACCTCGACGCCCGGCTCGCTGCGATCCGCCGGGACATCCGCGAGCACCGGCCCTGGAGCACGCGGGTCGCCGACGCCACCCAGGACTCCTCGATGATTGCCGTGCTCGACTCGGTCGCGGCGGTGATGTCCTTGTTGGAAGGCCATGCCGATGTGATGATGGACCGCGCCGGCCCGGGGGTGGTTCCCACCCTGGACAGCATCCGACGTGACTTCGACCGTCGGCGCAACCGCAGTGGCCCCTCCGCGTGGCTGGGCCGCCTGATCGGAATGGACGCCAAACTCGCCCAGTACCGCGACGGCGCAGAATTCTGCCGCGCAGTCATCGCCTCCGGGCATACCGAGGTCGAGGGCATCGCCACTTTCAACAAGGTCTTCGAATCGGCCGAGATGCTGCCGAGTCTCGACGAGATCCTGCATCCACAGGGATGGATAGACCGCGTCGCGCCCGATTCCCAGGCCTGACGGGCGGCTCCGATGACGGTGCATGCCCTCAGCCCTGCCTGTCTGGCCGTGGTCAGCGCAGTGCGGGGAATTCTGGACGCCGCGCGCGACGGCGAGCTCCGGGTGCGAGTGGGTTGTTCGGGGGGGCCCGATTCGCTGGCACTGGCAGCGGCCGTGGCCTGGCAGGTCCGGCGGGAACCGGAGCTGAGGGCCGAGGCCATGGTCGTGGACCACCAGCTGCAAGAAGGCTCCGGCCAGGTGGCCCGGGAGGCTGTGCAGACCGTCACCGGTCTCGGTCTGCCTGCGCGGATGGTACGCGTCAGCGTCGACCCGCAGCACCCCGACGGTCCCGAGGCCGCTGCGCGCAGCGCCCGCTATCAGGCCTTGTGCTCTGCGTCCCCCGCATTTCAGCTCCCAGACCTCCTCCTACTGGGACACACCCTCGATGACCAGGCGGAGACCGTGCTGCTCGGCCTGGCCCGTGGCTCCGGAATCCGCTCGCTGGCCGGAATGGCTCCCAGCTCGGGCCGTCGTCCGCGCATGGTGCGCCCGCTGCTGGGCCTGCGCAGGGCCCAGACCCATCAAGCCTGCACGGACTGGGGCCTGAAGCCGTGGACGGATCCGCAGAACCGGGACGACTGCTACACCCGCGCCCGGGTGCGGGCCCGCGTGATGCCCATGCTGGACGCCGAATTCGGCCGCGACATGGCGAAAAGCCTGGCGCGCACGGCACAGCTGGCCCGCGCAGACGCCGATCTGTTGGACGAACTCGCCCGCGACGCGCTGGACGAACTGCTGGTACCCGGTACATCCCATCCGGGACTGGACTGCAAGGGCCTGGCCGGCCGGCCTCCCGCGCTGCGTGGCCGGATCGTGCGGGTCTGGCTGACTCGATGCGGGGTGCTCGCGCCGGACTTCCAGCACACCTCCGCCGTGCTGGGATTGGTGCTGGCCTGGCACGGTCAAAAAGGAGTCAGCCTGGCCGGGGGTTGTCAAGTGGTGCGTCGCGATGGGCATCTGGAGTTGGCTGCCCCCGGACTGCAATAAGCTTGCGCCGTGGATGCTGCCGACATCGCCGATGACCTGGACAAAGTTCTCATTCCCGCCGAGAGTCTGGCCGAGCGGGTCGAAGAGCTCGCTGCCCAGATAGACGCTGACCATGAAGGGCATGATCTGCTCCTCGTGGGAGTGCTGAATGGCGCGATGATGGTGATGTCGGACCTGTCGCGAGCCATGAAGTCCCGGCTGAGCGTCGACTGGATGGCAATCTCCTCCTACGGTACGGGAACCCACAGCTCTGGCGTGGTCCGTATCCTGAAGGACCTCACCACCGACATTCACGGCCGCGATGTGCTCATCGTCGAGGACATCGTCGACACCGGCCTCACACTGTCCTATCTGGTGCAGAATCTGCGCAGCCGCGGGCCCAGCAGCCTGCAGATCGCCACCATGTTCCGCAAGCCCGAAGCCCTCACCTCCCCGGTCGACGTCAAATACGTCGGTTTCGACCTGCCCAACGACTTCGTTGTGGGCTACGGACTGGACTACGCGGGGCACTATCGCAACCTGCGCGATGTGGCGATTCTCGCTCCGCACGTGTACAGCTGATCTGCCTCCGGCACCAACGGGTCGTGACATGTCGCGCTGGTAGTCTCGTTGTCCAGCGCGCCCAGGAAATCCTCCTCTCGGGCGGCCACGGAACGCGCCCGAGAGCGCCGAGAGTTGGTGACCGAGGTACATGCCCAGTCGGCAGAAGATTCTGCGTGGACCCCTTGTATGGGTTCTCGTGCTGGTGGCGGCTCTGTTCGTGGGGGTCAACCTGATCGGGCGCAATGACGCCTACACAGAAATTCCCACCAGCCGCGCGGTCGACATCATCAACGGCTCCCAGCCGATGACCGAGGTCATCCTCACCGCCGGTGACCAGACGGTGCAGATCAGGATGAACGACTCCGCGCACTCGCGCTACAAGTCCAGCTATCTGGAGGGCCAGACCACGGCCTTGACCGATCGGCTGAACCAGCGGGTCTCCGATGGCTCCCTCACCTCCTGGCAGGGTGTTACTCCTGGGCCGAGCATCTGGACTTCGGTCGCCTACATCGCCATCCCGGCACTGCTGATGATCTTGGCCATCTGGTGGATCATGGGTTCGATGCAGGGCGGCGGGCGTGGCGTCATGGGCTTCGGCAAGTCCAAGGCGAAGATCGCCAACAAAGACACTCCCACTACGCTCTTCTCCGATGTCGCCGGTTGCGAGGAGGCCATCGAGGAACTCCAGGAGATCCGCGAATTCCTCTCCGACCCGGGCAAATTCGAGAGGGTCGGGGCGAAGATCCCGAAGGGCGTGCTGCTCTACGGTCCGCCTGGAACAGGCAAGACGCTGCTGGCCCGGGCGGTGGCCGGCGAGGCTGGCGTTCCCTTCTTCTCGATGTCGGGCTCGGATTTCGTCGAGATGTTCGTCGGCGTGGGTGCATCCCGGGTGCGCGACCTGTTCGAGCAGGCCAAACAGGAAGCCCCGGCCATCGTCTTCATCGACGAGATCGACGCCGTCGGCCGGCACCGCGGAGCCGGCACCGGTGGTGGGCATGATGAGCGCGAGCAGACCCTCAACCAGTTGCTGGTCGAGATGGACGGATTCGCACCCAACCAGCAGGTCATCCTGATCGCGGCCACCAACCGCCCCGATGTCCTCGACCCGGCACTGCTGCGCCCCGGACGATTCGACCGGCAGATCCCGGTGGAGGCCCCCGACATGGAGGGCCGACTGATGATCCTCAAGGTGCACGCCCGGGGCAAGCCAATCGCCAACGATGTGGACCTGGCCAGGATTGCCCAGCGCACCCCCGGCATGACGGGCGCCGACCTGGCGAATGTGCTGAACGAGGCGGCCCTGCTGACGGCTCGGCAGAATCTGCCCACCATCGGGCGCACCCAGCTGGGCGAGGCCATCGATCGTGTGCTGGCCGGCCCGCAGAAGCACTCCCGCATCATGGACGAGCACGAGGTGCTCGTCACCGCCTATCACGAGGCGGGTCATGCCCTGGTCGCCGCCGCGATGCCCGGTAACGACCCCGTGCAGAAGATCACCATCCTGCCGCGCGGGCGTGCCCTGGGCTACACGATGGTGATGCCCGACTCCGACAAGTACTCCACCACCAGGGGCCAGCTGCTGGACAAGATGGCCTACATGCTGGGCGGCCGGGCAGCAGAGGAACTCATATTCCACGACCCCACCACCGGTGCGGCAAATGACATCCAGAAAGCCACCGACGTGGCCCGTGCGATGGTCACCCAGTACGGCATGAGTGATCGGGTCGGCACCGTGCAGCTCGGTTCTGGAGACTCCGAGCCCTTCCTGGGCATGGGCTATCAGCAGAGCAAGGATTACTCGGAGAAGCTCGCCGGCATCGTCGACGAGGAGATCGCCACGCTGCTGGAGAATGCCCATCAGGAAGCCTTCGATGCGCTCGTCGCCAACAGGGAGGTACTCGACGAACTGGTTCGCCAGCTGGTCGAGAAGGAGACCCTCGACAAGGAACAGGTGGCCACCATCTTCCGGGAGCTCGATCTGCACCCGACTCGCGGCGCCTGGACAGGTTCCCCGGCCCGTGAGCCGTCTGTCATCCCACCGATCACGTTGCCGGTGCGGCGAGTCCGGCGCAGCACGCCCACTGATGTACCCGAGCAGCACACCGCGGCTCTGCCCTGGCAGCCGCCGGCCGACTGGCAGCCGCCCTCCTCGGGTTCCAGCCCCCACTAGGATGGGCGCGCAGTCCACTCCAGGAGGCAGCGTGACCATCTCCAAGGCGACCGATTCGCCGGTCGGCGGGCCTTCTGCGCCCGACAATTCCGCCTACCGGATGCCTGGCCGCGAATTGCCAGCAGGATTCGACGGTGCCCGGGTCGAGGCGGCTGTGCGCGAGTTGCTGGCCGGCATCGGCGAGGATCCCGATCGGGAAGGCCTGCTGGAGACCCCGGCAAGGGTGGCCAGGGCGTGCGGGGAAATATTCTCCGGCCTGGGGAGGGACCCCGCCGAGGTGTTGGCCCGCACCTTCGACATCTCCCACGACGAGATGGTGCTGGTGCGCGACATCGAGCTGTACAGCACCTGCGAGCACCACCTGATGCCCTTCTTCGGCGTGGCCCATGTCTGCTACATCCCACCCAAGGACGGCCGTGTCACAGGGCTGTCGAAGCTGGCCAGACTGGTGGAGCTGTATGCCCGTAGGCCCCAGGTGCAGGAGCGGCTCACCGGTCAGGTGGCCGATGCACTCGTGGACGTGCTGCACGCCAGGGGGGTGCTGGTGGTGGTGGAGTGCGAGCACCTGTGCATGACAATGCGCGGGGTCCGTTCGCCCGGCTCCAAGACGATCACCAGCGCTGTGCGCGGTGTACTGCGCGATCCTGCCACGCGCGCCGAGGCGATGAGCCTGATCACCGAGGGCCGCTGAAGGTGGCCGCTGCTCGCCACACGATGGTCATGGGCATCGTGAATGTCACCCCGGACTCGTTCAGCGATGGTGGCCTGTATCTGGATGCCAGCAGGGCAGTGTCCCACGGTGTCGAGCTGGCCAGCCAGGGTGCCGAGTTGCTCGACATCGGCGGGGAATCCACCAGGCCCGGGGCCCAGCGCGTCAGCGAGGACGAGGAACTGCGCCGCGTGCTGCCGGTGATCGAGGGCCTGCACGCCCTCCCGGAGATGGCCGCGGTGCCGATCTCGGTCGACACCATGCGCGCCACGGTGGCCAGCGCCGCGGTTGAGACCGGCGCGTCCATCGTCAACGATGTCTCCGGTGGGCTGGCGGACCCGCGGATGTTCCCGGTGGTCGCCGGCCTGGGCGTCGACTATGTCTGCCAGCACTGGCGGGGATTCGGTGCCCAGATGGCCTCGCGGGCGCACTACGGCAATGTCGTCGCAGAGGTGCGCAGCGAGCTGGGGGCGCGCCTGGACGCGGCGATCTCGGCCGGCATCGGTGCCGAGCGCATCATCGCCGACCCGGGTCTCGGCTTCGCGAAGATGGGCGAGCAGGACTGGGAACTGCTGCGACACCTGGATGCCTTCGCCTCGATGGGGCACCGTCTGCTCATCGGCGCCTCCCGCAAGCGTTTCCTCGGTGCGCTGCTGCACGGGCGTGAGGTGGGTGGGCGGGACGCCGCCACGGCCGCGATCTCGGCCTGGTGCGCCCAGCACGGAGTGTGGGCGGTACGCACCCACGAGGTGGCCTCCCAGGTGGACGCCGTGGCTGTGGCCGAGCGCCTGGTATGGACCGGCGAAAATGCTCCATCAGGAGATGGGCACTGATTTCTTCAGCTCGGCAGGGTACTGTGCGCACCCCAGGTGGGTCGGGTACCGTGGCGCGAAGACGCAACGCGTTCGAGATGAGGAGCTGGCATGGCTGTGTCGCCGGAGCCAGATTGCGTGGTCATCAACCTGACGGGATTGTCCACTGTGGCACGCCATGGCGCACTCGACCATGAGCACGTGATTCCGCAACCATTTGTCGTCGACCTGAGTCTCCTGGTGCCGGAATTCGGTGATGACGATCTGAGTCATACAGTTGATTACTCGCAGGCTGCCCGGGCTGCCCTCGAGGTCCTCTCCGCGGAACCGATGAATCTCATCGAGACCATTGCCTCCCGAATTGCCAGTGCCTGCTTGCGGATTGAGCCAGTGCGCGCCGTGGAGGTGTGCGTCCACAAGCCCCATGCACCCATCGCCCACACCTTCGGCGATGTCTCGGCCACTGTCTACAGGAAGGCATCATGAGCACATTCCCGGTCGATTCGGACACGATTGGCGACCTGAAACCCCTCAACCAAGTGGTTCTGTCGCTGGGCTCGAATATGGGCGACAGCCTTGACATATTGCAGGGCGCAGTCGACCTGCTGTCCGAAACACCGAATCTCATCCTGGTGGATCTGTCGGCGGTCTACCTCACCGCACCCGTCGGTGATCTGGATCAGCCTGATTTTTACAACTTGGTGGTCCTCGGCGAATCAATTCTTGAGCCATTTGTGCTGCTTGAGAGATGTCAGGCGATTGAGCGCGCCTTCGATCGGGAGAGAATCCCGAGCCGTCCGAAGGGGCCGCGGACTCTCGACATTGATCTCATCACCGTCGGATCGAGAACCTCGCAGACCGAACAGCTGACGCTTCCGCATCCACGGGCTCATGAGCGGGCATTTGTTCTCGTTCCCTGGCTGGATGTCGAACCAACTGCGCAATTGCCCGAGGGCACTGTGACGGATCTCATCTCCGGCATGGACACCAGTGGTGTGCGCCGCCTCGATGTGGGTCTCGTCAAGCCCGGCGCCGGTGCCTGAGCGTCCTGGAACGCTGCGACCCACCACAGCGGTCTCCGTTGCCGTGGCAGCAGCCGTGGGAGCCCTTCTGGGCGGTGCATTGCTCATCGCCGTGGACAGGGCGGGGTCGGTCGCCCCACTGACTCCCTGGCTGCTCGTCGTGCTGCTGGCGCTGGGCGCGGTTTTGACCTGGTGGTGGGCCAGGGCGATGGCCCGGACGGTTGCCCAACGGCCCGAAGACATCGACCCACAGCGCGCGGTGGCGGCCTTGGCTTGCGCGAAGGTGGCAATTCTGGCAGGCGCAGTATTGGTGGGTTTTCACATCGTGTACGTGTTGACCTTCATCGGCCATCTCAATTTTCCGCTGCCCCGCGCCCGGGTGATCTGGGGTTCGGCCACGATTGTGGTGGCTGTGCTGCTTGCCTGCGCGGGTCGTGCGCTGGAAAAGGCGTGTATCTCGCCCGGCGCCGGTTCCGATGACGGCGATGCCGAGCAGAATGGCGAACTGACTTCTCTCTGAGTGCCAGAAACTGGTGCGTGTGCGTACGAATGCAAAATGCATCTGCCGCAACCGACCAACCGGGAACAATGTCCGCACCACGACTTTGATTCCGCTGAGTTGATGGATTGCCTCGTCGTCTCCCGGCCCAGGATGACTTACGCCGGAAGGAAGGCTAGCATGAGAAGGCTGTGAAACTCATTTGAGTGCTCTGCGATGGAGTATTTGAGTTTGCTGGCCGATAGTTGTTAACTATCATAATGAAGTAGCTTTAAGAATCTTCTGATGGGCGCTGAAATAGCATTCTCGTCCCCCCGAAAGGAATGACATGGCACGAAACGTAAAGGTTGTGCTCACCGACGATATTGACGGCAGTGAAGCCAGCCAGACAGTGGGTTTCGGCCTCGACGGCGTCACCTACGAGATTGATCTGTCTGATGAAAATGCGTCCAAATTGCGTGATGCGCTTGCGGAGTGGGTGGGCAATGCCCGCCGGGTGAGCGGACGCAAGTCCACTGGTCGTCGCTCCGGCGGTTCCTCCAGCGGCGATGCTGCTCAGATCCGCGAGTGGGCCCACGCAAACGGTCATGAGGTGCCGCTGCGTGGCCGTATCCCCAAGGATGTTCGTCAGGCCTATGAAGAGGCCCACAAGTAGTCCACGCCAGGGCGCAGTCTCGCGTGGTCCCAGCGCAATTCGCCTCCCAGAGCTCCTAGAGTGCTCTTGGGAGGCGTTTGTGCTCCCGGCGAACGACCGAACAACTGACCATCAAGCACGGTTAATAGACTTGACCAAGAGCGAGAGCGGCGCTGGCCCAACCGGTCCGGCGGGTTCTTGCGAAGGAAAGGCCATAGGGCCTGCTGTTAGGAGACCTCATGTTTGAGCGCTTTACCGACCGCGCGCGCCGGGTCATCGTGCTGGCCCAGGACGAAGCGAAGATGCTGAATCACAACTACATCGGCACCGAGCACATTCTGTTGGGTCTCATCCACGAAGGTGAAGGCGTTGCGGCGAAGGCCCTGGAGCAGATGGGCATTTCGCTCGAGGCGGTCCGCGAACAGGTCGAGGAAATCATCGGCCATGGGCAGACCCCGCCCACGGGTCACATTCCCTTCACCCCGCGCGCCAAGAAGGTGCTGGAGCTCTCGCTGCGCGAGGCGCTCCAGATGAATCATTCCTATATCGGCACCGAGCACATCCTGCTGGGGCTGATCCGTGAGGGTGAGGGGGTGGCCGCCCAGGTGCTGATCAAGCTGGGTGCCGACCTCAACAGGGTGCGCACCACGGTGCTGGCACTGGTCTCGGGCTACCAGGACGAGAACGGCGCCCAGCCCGCCACCGCGGGTGCTCCCGAGGTGAATCCCTCGCAGAGCCCCAGCAATGGTGCGCTCGACCAGTTCGGCCGAAATCTCACCCAGGCCGCCCGTGAGAACAAGCTCGATCCTGTCATCGGCAGGGAGAAGGAGATCGAGCGGGTGATGACGGTGCTGAGCCGTCGCACCAAGAACAATCCGGTGCTGATCGGTGAGCCCGGCGTCGGCAAGACGGCCGTCGTCGAGGGACTGGCTCAGGCCATCGTCCGCGGTGATGTTCCGGAGACCCTGCGGGACAAGCAGATCTACACCCTCGATCTCGGTGCGCTGGTTGCCGGCTCTCGTTACCGCGGTGATTTCGAGGAGCGCCTGAAGAAGGTGCTGAAGGAGATCAAGAACCGCGGCGATGTGATGCTCTTCATCGACGAGCTTCACACCCTCGTGGGTGCCGGTGCCGCCGAGGGCGCGATCGACGCAGCCAGCATCCTCAAGCCGATGCTGGCCCGCGGCGAGCTGCAGACCATCGGCGCCACCACGCTGGAGGAGTACCGCAAGCACATCGAGAAGGACGCCGCCCTGGAGCGGCGCTTCCAGCCCATCCAGGTGGAAGAGCCCTCCATCCCGCTGACGATCCAGATTCTCAAGGGCCTTCGGGACCGCTACGAGGCCCACCACCGGGTCGCGATCACCGACGAGGCGCTGTCCGCCGCGGCGAACCTGGCCGATCGGTACATCCAGGATCGCTTCCTGCCCGACAAGGCCATCGACCTGATCGACGAGGCCGGCGCAAGGCTCCGGATCGCTCGGATGACCGCGCCGCCGGACCTGCGCGAGTTCGACGAGAAGCTCGCCGACACCCGTGCCAGGAAGGAGGCCGCCATCGACCACCAGGACTTCGAGGCCGCCGCCAAACTGCGCGACGACGAGCGCAAGCTCATCGCCGAGAGGCAGGAGAAGGAGGCTTCCTGGCGCGATGGCGAGGCCGAGATCCCGGCCGTCGTCGGTGAGGAGGAGATCGCCCAGGTGCTGTCCAGCACCACCGGTGTTCCCGTCGTGCGTCTCACCGAGGAGGAGTCCCAGCGCCTTCTCCACATGGAGGACGAGCTGCACAAGCGCTACATCGGCCAGGAGGAAGCCGTCAAGGCGATCTCGCGGTCGATCCGGCGCACCCGTGCTGGCCTGAAGGATCCGAACCGGCCGTCTGGTTCGTTCATCTTCGCCGGCCCCTCCGGTGTCGGCAAGACCGAGCTCACCAAGGCGCTCGCCGAGTTCCTGTTCGGCGACGAGGATGCGCTCATCACTCTGGACATGTCCGAGTACTCCGAGAAGCACACCGCCTCGCGGATGTTCGGATCTCCGCCCGGATACGTGGGTTACGAAGAGGGCGGCCAGCTCACCGAGAAGGTTCGCCGCAAGCCGTTCAGCGTCATCCTCTTCGACGAGATCGAGAAGGCCCATCCCGACATCTTCAACTCGCTGTTGCAGATCCTCGACGAGGGCCGGCTGACCGATGCCCAGGGCAGGGTCGTCGACTTCAAGAACACCGTGATCGTGATGACCACGAATCTCGGGTCGCGCGACATCAGCCGTTCGGTGAACCTCGGCTTCTCCAAGGCCGGTGACGATTCGTCCAGCTACGAGGCGATGAAGTCGAAGGTGAGCGACGAGCTCAAGCAGCACTTCCGCCCGGAGTTCCTCAACCGCGTGGACGAGGTGGTGGTCTTCCACCAGCTCAGCCAGGAGGACATCCTGCGGATCGTCGATCTCATGGTCGGGCGCATCGAGGGGCGGCTGGCAGATCGCGACATGGGTATCGAGCTCACGCCCGCTGCCAAGGAACTGATCTCCAAGCGGGGCTTCGATCCGGTGCTGGGTGCCAGGCCGTTGCGCCGTGCCATCCAGCGCGACATCGAGGATCCGATCAGCGAGCGAATCCTCTATGGGGATCTCAAGCCCGGCTCGATCGTGGTCGTCGACGCGGTGGAGAACGCCGACAAGTCCACTGCGGAGGCCTTCACCTTCACCGGTACGCCGAAGGATCCCGTGGGGGAGCCCGACATGGCCGAGCTGACCGGTGGGGACACCGGCAACAACTAGGGTCACAGCACACCAGCACTGAAGTCAGGCCGCATCCTTCGGGGTGCGGCCTGACTCGGTGTTCAGGGACGGTTGTTCAGGGGCGTACAGACTCGCTCACCTGGCGGTTGATCTCGCGCACCACCTGGCTGGCCAGGAGCGCGGCCGGTATGGCGAGTAGGTCGGCGATGCCGGTGGCGGTGAAAGCGGCGCGGATGCCATTCAGACTCTGCACGGATCCCTCGATCCAGGCGGCGGCCAGCTGGGCTGCCCAGAAGACCAGCCAGCACACCCACCAGCGCATGGTCAGCCGGGTGAATGTGCTGTCATCGCGCCGTACGAGTAGCTCGTGACTACGCCGGATGTCCTGCAGCGGCCACCACCAGGCAACCACGGGAATCACCCAGGCGATCATCTGCACGGAGGGCTGGCGGATCAGTTCGCCCTCGGGCCACAGCAGCCGCGCCAGGCTCCGCTGCCAGGCCATCCAGACGGCAGCGGTGATGAGCAGGACGAGACCGGTGGCGGTGGCCATCAGTGTCCAGGAGTTGTCCATCCGTGCGGTGGGTATGTCGCCGGGGCCCTCCATGCGCACCCGGGTTGCCAGCAAGAGGCACACCACCCCCGCGACGGCCTGCACCCCTGCCGATGTCACCAGCAACAACGGCAGAAGCCTGGCCTGGGACCACCAGGCCGCGGTCGGGCGCCCTTCGAGAGTCATCGGGAACCTTCCAGCATGCTGAGCTCGGACAGCACCGAGCGCAACGCGGCAACCCCGGGTTGGCCCGGGGCAGAGGACTGGCCGTCGAGTGCGGCGAAGGTTGCGCACGAACCGAACAGGTGGCCGACAGCCCTGCTCACCACGCCGACCGGACCCATCGCCATGGTGAGCAGCGGCACGCCCGCCTGCTCGTGGCGGCGGGCGGTGGCCATCAGCAGAGCTGCGGTGTCGGCGGGTGTGTGCGCCATGACGGCAAGCTTGGCCACCTGCGCACCCATCGCCTCCATGTCGGCCAGTCGCCGTTGCATCTGCTCGGTCCCGGGGGTGCCGGAGAAGTCGTGGTAGGACGCGATCACGGGTGTGCCGAGGGCCTTGGCTGCGGCGATGCAGTCCGGGGCGCCGAGGCGTTCGGCCTCCACGTCGACTGCCGAGATGGCGTCGATGCGCGCCAGTACGGCGACCAGCGCGGGGTACTGGTGGTCGTTGCCGGTGAAGTCGCCACCCTCGGCGGCCGTCCGCACGGTGGCGATGAGCGGTTTCCCGGCGGTCTGGCGGATCCGGCCGGCCACCTCGGAGAGCACGTCGGGGGCGAGGGGCTCGTCGAAGGCGTCCACCCGCCACTCGATGAGATCTGCAAGAGGACCCGCCTGCCGGGCCTGTCCCAGCAGCGTCTGCGAATCTTCCCCGACCAGGGGGATGATCACCTTCGGGCCGTTGTCGAGGTCACCGAGAATCGTGCCGCCCAGGTCCAGCGTCGCCATGGCCTCCACGCTAGTCCGCGCCGGACTGCGATTCCCAATGCAGTAGTACTCGCGCCAGCTGACGGGGATGATTGTGCCGCCAGTGCTCGCGCTCCTGGCGGGCCCAGCGGTCCCAGTGCGGGGCATACAGCTCGCCATCACGATCCAGCGCGGCGCGCTTGCGAGATGCGGCACTGCCGGCGAGCCACATGGTCGTGGTGGCCAGCGCTGCTGACTCAGGGGTGAGTGCGCCGCATCCTTCGACCAACAAGGGCGCGGCCGGGTCCAGGCAGACTCGATCGGTGCGATGGTGACCGGTCCAGTCCCATCGCCAATAGTGCGGATCCTCAGGGCCCAACAGCTGCGGCACCAAGGCGCTGGCCTGGGACAGCCCGTCCCAGCCGGGGTAGACATCATCGAGGTGCACGAGCTGGAGGCCCGTCATGCCAGCCGTCTCCAGCGCGTGCATCAGCTGCGCGGCGAGCCCGGTCTTGCCCGATCCCGAGCCGCCGTCCATCACGATCACTGCTCGTCTGCCCCCGGCCCTGGTCACAATGCGCTCCACGAGCTCGGGCAGCCCGGTGGGCAGCCCGATCCGAATGGGGTGCGAGGTGCCTTCGGGGCCAGGTGCGTTCATGAGGTGATGAAGGTGAAGGTGCCGAAGTGCACGGATGCCAGCACGGCCACCGCGTCCAGTGCCACGGTGACGATCCAGCCGATCCCATCGGGCCGGCCAAGTGTTGACTCGCGGGCCCAGGTGCGCTGCGCGGCGCTCTGCGCGGAGAAACCTCGGGCCTCCATCGCAGTGGCCAGCGTGGTACCGCGCCGGATCGCGAAGACCAGCAGCGCGAAGGCCATCGTCGCGAATCGGTGCAGCCGCCCGGTGTCGCCGAGTCCGCGGGTGCGCCGGGCCAGCGAGAGGGTGCGCCAGTCCTCGGTGAACATGCCTGCCATTCGCATCCCGGCCAACGCCCCGAGCACGAATCGGTCGGGCAGCTTGCACAGCTGGGCCAGGCCGTCAGCGGTGGCGGTGAGGTCGAGTCCGCCGAGCAGTTCCACGGCAGCGGCACCCAGCGCCAGAATTCGGAAGATGACAGCGATGGCCATGGTGACCGAGCGTTCCGTGACCACGACCAGGCCCCAGTGCCAGTAGACCTCGCCGCCCGGTTTTCCGTAGAGCGCCATCGAGATCGCCGCCAGCGGCGCCGCGATCGAGATCGGGCGCATCCGCATCGCCAGCTGGCGCGGTGGCACACCGCACACCAGGAAGATCGTCAATGTGCCGACCAGCATGACCGCCGAACTCAGCCAGTCCAGGGAGATGATGATCGGGATCGCTGCCACCACCAGGAGCAGCAGCCGAGTCACCGGATTGAGTCTGTCCAGCGCCGTGGTGGGCCGCGCGATGGAAGTCATGCCGTGGGCTCCATGGCGATGATGTTCTCCCCGAGCACTCGCAGATAAGCGTCGTCGTGGGTGACCGAGATGATGGTGCGACCCTCGTCGAGGATTGACTGCACGAGCTTCACCAGATCGATCCAGGTGTTGCGATCCTGACCGAAGGTGGGTTCGTCCAGCAGGATGACGGTCGGGCTGGTGGCCAGCACGGTGCCCACCGAGAGCCTGCGCTTCTCCCCGCCTGACAAGGTGAAAGGGTTCGCCTCGGCGATGTGGTCGAGGTGCAGCTGGGCGAGCAGCTCATCGACCCGGGTGCTCGTCTGCTGAGTGCTGCGGCCCAGCGTCCGCAGCCCGACGGCCAGTTCGTCGTGCACGGTGGCCTCGACGAACTGGTGTTCTGGGTTCTGGAAGACCGAGCCGATCCGGGTGAGCAGGTCGCGGCTGGGCCAGGTGCTCTGCTGGGCTGGGTCGAAGTGCCTGCGCAGCCGCCGCGTGAGGTGCTGGGAGGCTGTGGGGCGCAGCTCTGGGGCGGTCTGCACCTGACCGGCCAGCGGAGGCAGCACGCCGGCCATGGTGAGCGCCAGAGTGGTCTTGCCTGCGCCGTTGGGTCCGGTGACGGCGGTGGCACGCCTGGCTGGGATGCGGGTCGCCAGATGGGTGTGCACCGGGTGCTGCGGGGCGTAACCGATCGACAAGTCCTCGGCCCACAGCAGCGGCTCGGCGCGACCGGTGGGCTGCGGTCGCGCATGAATCCCCGAGTCGACTCCGGGCACCCATGCACCGGCTGCGGAGAGCTCCTCGCGATGGTGGGTGAAGACTTCCCGGGGCGGGCCGTCGGCGATCAGACCGCCACCCGGTGCCAGCGCGATCACCCGGTCCACCAGATCGACCCACACCTCAATGCGGTGCTCCACCACGACCAGGGTGGTGCGCCGGTCGGCCACCACCGAAGAGATCGCCTCGCGCACCTCCACGATGCCCACCGGGTCGAGGTTGGCGGTGGGCTCGTCCAAGCACAGGATCCCGGGGGCGCCGGCAACCCCGATGCGATCAGTTCCGATCTGCATGGCCAACGCCCCGGCGATGGCAAGCCTCTGCTGCTGCCCGCCCGACAGCGCATGGGTGGGATGGTCCAGCGGCAGATCCAGGTGCACGGCGTCCAGGGCTGCGCGCACCCGCGGCCAGATCTGTTCGCGGGGAACACACAGGTTCTCGCAGCCGAAGGCGACGTCGTCACCCACACGCTCGAGGATCACCTGGGAGCTCGGGTCCTGCATCACCAGGCCCACCCGGCCGCGGATGCGGGTGGGGTGCTTGCCGTTCACGAGCAGCTTTCCGTGCTCTTCACCCTCGTCCGCGCCGCCGAGGACACCTGTGAGCGCCGACAGCAAGGTGGACTTGCCCGCACCGGAACCGCCGAGCAGCAGCACCCGCTCGCCGGGAGAAATCGAGAAGGTCAGCCCGCTGGTCGCCCACCGGTTCCGGCCCGAATACCGCCAGCCCCAGTCCTGGGCTTCGACGACAGGTGCGCTGCTCAAGCCCTCAGGCCTCCCGGCCCGAGGGGAAGCGGCTCAGCGCGCCGGTCTTGGCCAGTGCCCTGGTGATCAGCCACGCAAGCAGCCCCGCGAGGACGGCGCCCGAGATCACATTGGACACCAGGTAGATGACATTGAAGCCGAAACTCTTCTGGATGTTGGGAGTGCTGCCGATGAACAGTTCATTGGCCCAGGCGCCGAATCCGGTGGCGGCACCGGCGATCAGCGCCACGGGCAGCGTCCACACCCTGTAGCGCACGATGAAGAGGACGATTTCAGCCGCCAGTGCCTGGAAGAAGCCGGAGGTGATGGTGGTGATGCCCCACTGGTTACCGATCGCCATCGAGACGATGGCGGCCAGCACCTCAACATAGATGGCGGCGCCGGGCTTGCGGATGATCCACGCCCCGAGTGGGGCGCCCAGGAACCAGATACCGGATGCCAGGCCGCCGAGGCCGGGTGTGAGGGTGTCCATGGCCGAATACCAGGCGTAGCCGATGGTGTCCCAGGCCCAGAAGATGAGCCCGACGGCGACCGCGAGCACGGCCCCTACGACGATGTCGACCACCCGCCAGTGACCGACCCCGTATTGTTCCGGCAGCGTCTCGTCGACGGCGGACGATGAATGTGCTGACATGTTGTGTGCCCCTCTGTTCTGATCTTGGGCACGGTGCGGGCGACGCCCGCAAGAGGCCTTCCTGCGCCGGCATGATCCGGATCAGGTTCGACGGTCGAGAGCTGTTGCTCTCCTCTCAGCCCACTGCGGCGGACTCCCGTGTGGCATTGATCCTAGCCCGCGGCCCTGCCGGGCAGCCGCGCGGCGATGGCGCCGAGAATCCAGGCGGCCGCACCGGCGATCACCATGGAGCCCACGGTGGAGCCCAGCCAGGCTGGCGGGTGCACACCGAACAGTGCTTGGACGCTGCTCCACATATCTGACCAGCCGGGCACCGTGCCCGGATAGATCAGCTGATAGGAGAGGAAACCGATGGCCCAGGCCACCGCGGGTGCCCAGCGGAACCGGGCATCCGGCGAGGTGTTCCAGTGACCGTGGCTCACCAGGAAGAAGTCGACCACAGCCACCGCGAACAGCGGCACGAAGGCCGAGCCGATCAGGTACAGGAAGCTCTCGTACTGGTCGAAGGAGAGCACGCTCGCCAGTGCCGTGGAGCAGATGCCCATCACGACGGCGATGATGCGGCGGTCCACCCGCGGGGCGATGTTGTGCACCGACACGGTGGCCGAGTAGACGTCGGCGAAGGCGTCGTCCAGCTCGTCGAAGAGCAGCAGGGCCAGTGCGATGGCACCGGCCGGCAGCGCCATCAGCGCGGCCAGCAGATGGGTACCGCTCAGGTCACCGGTGAGGTGACCGACCGCGAAGACACCCAGGCAGTAGTAGGCGAAAATCGCGATGCCGTAGCCGAAGGACGCTCCCGTGAAGGCATTCCGGGTGGTCTTGGAATGCCGCGAATAGTCCGCGGCCAGCGGAGCGAAGGAGACCACCTGGGCGGCCGCCAGGTCGACTGCGGGCCACAGGCCGATGACGGAGTCCTGCGGGATCGGGTGCGCCGGTTGGCGCAGCACCATGATGAACAGGTAGACCGAACCGGCCAGCACCAGCCACAACATGATGCGGCGCAGGATCGTGACCGAACCCAGCGGGCGTATCGCCATGATCGTGGTGAGCGCGCCGGCGCCGATGATGAAGGGCCACCGCCAGGCATCGCCGAGGATGGTCACTGCGGCACCGGTGATGACGATGATCTCCATCGCCGCCCAGCCCACGTCCTGGCCGATGTTGAGCACCGTCGGCAGGATCGAGACCCGGCGCCCGAGCAGGCCGCGCAGGCAGACCATGGACGGCGTGCCGAGCTTGGCGCCGATCGCCGCAGCGCCACCCAGCAGCGCAGCACCGATGACGGTGCCGATCGCGCAGGCCAGCAGGCCGCCGGACAGGGAGCCCACCGACAGTGCCACCAGCGCGCCGGTGAGCGGTCCGAACAAGGTGATGCCGAAGGAGGCCCACATGGCGGTCTGGGCCCACAGGCCGAGGGTGCGTGGCGGCTGGTCGGTGAGGGTGAGCGGGGCCTCCACATGGCGTTCCGGGGCCTGGGTGAAAGTGCTTGTCATGACTGGTTCCACCATCGGTAGAAGTGATGAACGGGCCCAGAACCGGCGCCGATGTCCAGCTCGTCGGCGTGTTCGAGCGCACCAGTGAGCCAGGTCTTCGCATCGCGCACTGCGGTCGGCCAGTCGGCCCGCCGGGGTCGCAGGGCGGTGATCGCCGAGCTCAGTGAACAGCCTGTGCCATGGGTGTTGGAGGTGGGCACTCGTGGGGCGCGCAGCAGCTGTGCGGCGCTGCCGGTCTCTGCGAGCACATCGACCGATTCGGCTCCCGTGCCGTGTCCACCCTTGAGCAGCACCCGTGCCGGGCCGAGATCCAGCAGCCGGGTGGCCTGGTCGACCATTTCCTGCTCGGTGCCGGCCGGTGGCTCGCCGAGCAGTACCGCGGCTTCCGGAATGTTCGGGGTGATGAGCGATGCGCGGGGCAGCAGGGCGCGTACGGCGTCCACAGCGTCGTCGGCGAGCAGCCGTGCTCCGGAGGTGGCGACCATCACAGGGTCGATGACGATCGGCAGGCCGGGGTGCTGGGCACACAGGCTGTCCAGACCATCGGAGACTGCTTCGACGATGCAGGCCGAGGCGAGCATGCCCACCTTGACCGCGTCGATTCGCACATCGCTGCGCACGGCGTCCAATTGCAGGGTGACGAAGTCGGGTGGCACTTCCATCACGCCCGCCACGCCGGTGGTGTTCTGCGCTGTCAGGGCCACGATCACGGACATGCCGTAGGCGCCCAGCGCGGAGAAGGTCTTGAGATCGGCCTGCACTCCGGCTCCGCCGGAGGAGTCACTGCCGGCGATGGTCAGCGCTACAGGGGGTGTCATCATGCCCCCTGGGCCAGCGGCATGTCTGCTTGCGCGGCCTTCCAGGCTGTGCACAATTCGCGGGTCGCGGCACCGATGTCAGGCTGTCCGCAGATGGCGCTGACAACGCTCATGCCCGCACAACCCACCGCCGCCAGATCGGGCGCATCGGCGGCCTTGACGCCACCGATCGCGCAGACCGGCCACGGGCTGGCAGCTGTGACGGTGGCCACCCGGGCAAGTCCGAGGTCACCGGCCTCGGGCTTGGTGCCGGTGGCGTGCAGCGCACCGACGCCGAGGTAGTCCACCACTGCCAGACCCAGGCTCTGGGCGGTACGCACATGCTCGGGGGATTGCGCCGAGAGCCCCAGAATGGCATCAGGGCCGAGAATGCGACGGGCTTCTGAAACGGGCATGTCGCCCTGACCCACATGAGCGCCCTGCGCGCCGATGTGGGCCACCAGATTCACGCGGTCGTCGATGAGCAGCGGGATGCCGGAGCCCTTGAGAATTCCGGCGAGCTCGCGGCCGAGATCCACGAATTCGGCATCTGACAAGTGGTGATCGCGCAGCTGGACAAGGGTCACACCTGCCGTGGCGGCCTGTTCAACAGTGCTCACCACCGCATCGGGGCCGCCGCACTGGACGGTGTCGGTGACCAGGTAGACCGACAGGTCGAACTCAGGCCGCGACATTCTGCATCGCCTCCACCTTCGCGGCGTCGGCCAGCTCGTCGGGGGTGATGAGGAAGAGGTGATCGACCAAGGCCACGGCGAAGGAACCGGGTGCGCGGGTCTCGGCGGCGGCGTGCTCGGCCGCCACGCACATCAGGGCGGTGGCCGTAGCTGCCGCATCGAGGGGTTCGGCGACCGCTGCGAAGGCGGCCATCAGCGCGCCCAGAGCGCAGCCGACCCCGGTGACCCGGGTCATCCAGAGATGGCCGTTGTCCACCGAGACGGTGCGTGTGCCGTCGGTGATGAGGTCGATCGCCCCGCTGACCGCCACCACGCAGCGGTGATCGGCGGCCAATCGGGTGGCCGAGGACAGGGCGGCGGTGGTCTCGTCGGTGCTGTCGGGGCCGCGTCCGCCCGCTTCCTCACCGGAAAGGGCGAGGATCTCGGAGGCATTGCCGCGGATGATGGTCGGGTTGGCGGCGTCCAGGCAGTTGCGGGCCACCTGGGTGCGCCACGGCAGGCCGGCGGCCACCGGATCGAGCACCCATGGCGTCCGTGCGGCCGCCGCGCCGGAGGCGGCTTCCACCATGCCGAGCGTGGTGTCGGGATAGGGGGTGCCGGTGTTCACCAGTATGCCGTTGGCGACCCCTGAGAACAGCCGCGATTCCTTGGAGTTGTCCACCATTGCCGGTGTCGCACCCGCGCTGAGAAGCACATTCGCGGTGAAATTCGCCACCACGATATTGGTGAGGCATTGCACGAGCGGGCTGGTCTCCCGAAGGCGGGTGAGTGCACCAGCGACATCGACGGCACCTTTTTTGACGGCATTGTTTGTCTGGGACACGAGAACTCCCTTCGCCGGCATTATCCGGACAGGTTCTGCGGTCGACGCCCGGTGCGTCCTCTCAGCCCACGTGTGCGAGCTCCCGCGATCATCGATCAGTATACGGCCGGGCGCCCCGCTGCCGATCGGGTGGCTCAGAGCGTGACGATGTCGCCATCCCGGTGCACGAGGCCATCGGCGATCAGCCCGTCCAGAGCTCGCATGGCCTGGTCGAGATCGCCTGCCCAACGGCCGAGCAGCAGGTCGATCTGGAGGCCATCGGGGGTGGTTCGCACCGCGTCGAGAAGGCGTCCGCGGGCCTGCCGGTCGGTGCCGGCATATGTCTGGACGCGCCGTGGTGGTCCGTCGTGCTGGGGGCGGCCGGCCCGCAACCAGGCGCAGTGCGTTGCGACTGGGCATTGTGCACACAGCGGGGAGGCGGCGGTGCAGATGAGCGCGCCCAGTTCCATCGACGAGGCCGCCCAGCGTGATGCCGTGGTCTCGTCCTCGGGCAGCCACGACTCGGCCAGCCGCCTTTCCGCAGCGGTGGTGGAGTTGGCGGGGAACTGCTTTCCCCGGTCGAGGCGGACGAGTACCCGGCGGACGTTGGTGTCCAGCACGACGGCACGTGCGCCGAAGGCGAAGCTGGCAATGGCTGCGGCGGTGTATTCGCCGATACCTGGCAGTGCTCTGAGCTCGGCGCGCTCGCTGGGTACCTCACCGTGGTGGAGCTCGGTGATGGCGACCGCGGTGGCGTGCAGACGAAGCGCGCGACGCGGGTAACCGAGGCGTCCCCAGGCGAGCACTGCCTGCGACGAGGGGGCCGAAGCCAGCGCAGCAGGCGTTGGCCAGCGGCTCATCCACTCCCGCCACGGTTCGATCACCCGGGCCACCGGTGTCTGCTGTGCCATGAATTCGCTCACCACGATGCCCCAGGGGGTGGTGCCGGGTTCGCGCCAGGGCAGTTGCCTCGCTGCGGTGGCGTACCAGCGGTTCACGGCCGCGACGATCTCGCGGCGCTCGCTGGGTGTGGGTGACACGGGCCGAGTGTAGGGGGCGTCGCCGCTGAGAATGTGCTGTGCACGAGCATGCCCACCGTGCTTGTCTGCCAGAATCCGTGCGAAAACCATCTCGCGATGACCGTGATGGCCCTGACAGGGGCTCGGGGGCGATCGAGGGTTGGGTTTCGCACGGGTTACTACTCACGGCTGCGACGGCGTGAATCAGTGCGTGGTGCCGGTCGGCAACCCTGCAGAAGCACCGACGCCCGCCCCGGTAATTCTGGGGGGGGCGTCGTGGCTGGCCTTGATCGAGTGAGATCTCAGAAGCCGGTGATGTCCTTCAACCGGACTGTGGCGACCTCATCTGGATCTTTGTCACAGCCAGCGGAGAACTTCCACTTTCCGTTCGCGTCAATGGTGTTCGTATTGGCCAGGCAGGTGCCGAGATTCGCGCCAGCGCTGTCCAGTTCATCGAAAGTGATCTGGATGTAGTTGTTGATGGGCTTGTTCGTGTTGTTGCTCACGTAGCCATTCACCTGGAGCATGTAGGGGTTTGACTTGTCCAGCTGCCAACCGTCGTCAAGAGTCAGCTTGTCCTTGGGCTTGGCAGCCTGGGTGGCTGCCGTCTTCGTCGGGTCTGTGGCCGACTGTCCGGCCTGGCCCTGCGCTGCCACCTGCGAGGCGGCTGGGCTCGAAGTGCTGGACGAGTCGCCGCCACCTGAATTCGAAACTGTGGCGATGATGATGACGGCAACAACGATGAGTGCCCACACCCAGACTCTCTTGTACCACGGCTTCTTCCGCTTCGGCGGCGGCAGTGCCGGTCCATTTCCTGGATATGCGTAAGCCGGCTGGCCGGGATACTGCTGGGGTGCGTTGCTCATGTCGAAACTCCTTGACGGCGGTTGATCGATTACCTGATAAGCACACCGCCGAGGCGCCCGTGGGCGCATCGGGAGTTCGGACCTTGCTGGCACCACCGAAAGAATGAATGGGAGCCGGACCATGACCATCGATCGGCTCACGAAATAAGTCACCGGCCGGTCTTACGATGCCGCTGTGTGGAATTACGAAAGGGTCGGCAGCGACCGGCGACCGGTGTGGTGGCACACCGTTCTGCTGGTGCTGTCAGCGCTCGTTGCCTGTTTGGCGAGTGCGTCCTACTCGCCCCCCGTGTGGGGAATGCAGCACGGTTCTTCGGGCGGGATGGGGGTACTGGCGATGTTCGCGTCGCTCGGATTGCCCTTCCTCCTGTGCTGGCGGCATCGCTGGCCGTTCATCATCACCCTCGTGGCGGCCGGGGTGTCGGTGGTGATCCCGATCGGCAATGGCCTTCCGCTCATCTGCCTGGCGACGCTCATTGGCCGCCGACGGGGACCTGCCGTGTGGTGGACGACCGTATGTGTCGGACTCACATCGATCTGGGTTGTGCTGGCCGACGCGAGAGCCGAGCCTCGTGGCGCGTCATTCCTGAAGATCGTCTTCGGGCCGCAACCATCTGACCAGGCCCAGTTCGCCCAGCTCGGTGTCACCGAGATATTTGCCGTCCTTGTGCTGGGCATGGGCATGGCGGTCGGTACGGGACTCCTGGTGCGGTCCAGGCGTGAAGCGGTGACCGCCACAGGTGTGGCGCAGGCAGCGCAGGCCACCACCGGTCAACTCGGGGACGAGCTGGCCAGGCGAGAGGAACGTGAGCGCATTGCTCGCGAAGTGCACGATGCGATGGGTCACAGGTTGTCGCTGCTGTCCTTGTATGCCGGCGCTTTGGAAGCCAACTCCGGGGACGATCCGAAGGTTTCCGAGTCGGCTCATCTGGTGCGGCAGAGTGCCGGTGAGGCGATGAATGATCTGCGCTCGTTGTTGAATCTTCTGCGTGAACCGGTGGGCACTGACCAGCCCGCGGTGCCGCTGTCGGATCTGGCCAAGGTGGTGCAGGAGTCCTTCGGCGCCGGGCAGCAACTCAGTTCTTCGATATTCATCCAGGACGCCGATTCTGCCTCGGCACCGTTGAGCCGGGCCGTGTATCGGATCGTGCAGGAGTTGCTCACCAATGCTCGTAAACATGCTCCTCACGAGCAAGTCCTGCTCACCGTGGAGGGCAACCCTGCTTCGGGCGTAGTCATCGACGCACGTAACCGATACGTGGAGGGCGGGGGTCCGTCGGGATCATCGCGTGGGCTGAAGGGCATCGAGGAACGCACCCATCTGCTCGGGGGGACCATGAGGTACGGCCTGGACGGAGACCAGTTCCGGGTGCATGTCACGCTGCCCTGGCGGATCAGCTGACGGTGCGGCGGGACCGCTGGTTGGCAATCATGTCTGCATCTCGCCGTAGGATGCGCTCGTGCCGATCCGAGTGCTTGTCGCTGACGATGACCCGATGGTGGTCACCGGTCTGAAGTACCTGCTCGAGAGCGATCAGGAGATCGAGGTGGTGGGCACCGCAGGCGATGGGGAGGAGGCCATCGCGCAGGTGCGCAGCCAGTCGGTCGACGTGGTGCTGATGGATCTGGGGATGCCCGGAGTCGATGGCATCGCTGCCACCAGGCGGATCGATCAACGGCCTGATGCGCCGTATGTCATTGCGCTGACAACGTGGGATGTCGACGACGCGGTGATGTCTGCGTTGGAGGCGGGGGCATCCGGATTTCTGCTCAAGACATCGGCTCCCGATGAGATCATCGGCGCCATCAAATCGGTGATGGCTGGGGACGCCGTGCTGTCGCCGCGCAGCACCCGGCGCTTGCTGGACCAGATCGCGCGGGATCCTGCGGTGGAGCAGCGGCGTGCTGCCGAAGTGGCGGTGGCGAGGCTGACCGCTCGTGAGCGTGAGGTGGCTGCAGCTGTTGCGCAGGGAATGACGAATGCCGCGATTGGTGCGCAGCTGTATCTCGCCGAGGCGACCATCAAGTCGCATGTGGCCACGATCCAGTCCAAGCTCGGAGTGGCCAACCGGGTGGGTATCGCGGTGCTGGCCGAGCGTGCGGGACTGCTCCGGCCGGCGTGACGTAGAGGGTCCTCGCGCTGAGGTCGCGGGGCGAATGCCGTAGTCGCGCCCGCTCACACGCGCAGTAACAAGAATCAACGTCGACCAGCGCGATCCGGGTCAGCGATGCAGGTGATGAGGCATGTCGTCACCACGTCACCTTCGGTGGGGCCGAGGGATCGGTCTAATCAGTTCGTCGCCGTTGAAGATCCTGCCCTCCATCGAGTCCCCGGTCACTCACACGACGAACGTGGCGGGCCGGTTGTGGATCCATACGATATTTCCTGCGGCGCAGGAGGTTCAGATCCATGTCAAGCGAATATCCCAGCTTCCACGGCGGTTGTGGAGAGGAATCATTGTCTGTATGTACGCAATGGAGGCCGCATAATTTTGACGGTGCACAAAAAGTCATCCGACTGTCTGCTGACTTTTCGACGTCACTATGAGGATCACTCGATCGTGGTGAACCACACAAGGGAAAGTCAGCGAAATCTATGCGGCTTCCGTGTTGTGGGCTGTGCTGAGAAGCCGCTTCACATAACGGAGATCTTCGCCCTCACACAGGCGTTTGATCACAGGCCATCCATCCACGATTTTTCCTAGGTCTGTGGGCATCAGAGTCGCTGGATGACATGGCGAAGCACGTGGGGTGCTGGAACGGGCTGGCGAAACGGATCGCGGACCAGGATTTCGGGCCGGATCTGGCGCCGATGAAACAGGGCTCTTCCCTGGCGGACGCGACAGATCATCCGCGCTGGCGTGCGTGGTGAGTGATGTACATGGTGTCACTACGTAACGGATCCCCATGATGCAGGTCGAAACGATGTAGTGAGACTTGGCCAAGTCCTAAAGAGTGGCATAGCGGGCTTTTTTGTCCATTCTCGTCGGTGAGTGCCGCCGCAGCATCTGGGAGAAATGACGGCGTATCTGTCAGGTTTCTAGGCGTAGATTGCCGCTACCGTTACCCATGCCACGGCGGGTAGCAGAGATGCTTCCTATGTGATCCGTGTTTGTCCTGGCATTGGAAGGCTTGTATGACTCGCATCTTCGACAACAACCCGGCTGATCCGAAGTCCATCCTGGGGGCCCGGTTGCAGGAGATGTTGAAGACTTATGACCGGATGGACACCGCTGTTGGGTACTTCAACTTGCGGGGCTGGTCGCAGTTTGCTGACCTGGTGGACGCCAAGCGGCTACCAGACGGCAAGTCGCCGGTAGTGCGGATTCTCATCGGCATGGTCGCCCAAGGGTTCCACCAGGAGGCCGTAGACGCGTTGGAGGCAGAGGTCTCGGGGGGATGAGTTCGCCGGGTTGGTGGACCGTGAGTTGGCTGAGGGTCGAAAGGACCAGCTCGTCATCCAGCTGCGTGACCAGCTGTCCCGTGGCATGCCAAACAATGCTGACCGGCGCACTGTGGGCATGCTGAAACGTCAGCTGGACTCCGGGAAGGTCCAGGTGAAGGTGTACACGCGTCAGCCCCTACATGGGAAGACGTACATTCTGCACCGCAAGGACATCAGTAATCCGATCACCGGCTATGTGGGTTCGTCGAATCTCACTGGTCCCGGTCTGCGCTCGAATACGGAGCTCAACGTGGATGTGCAGGACAATGATGCATCCACACATCTTGATGCCTGGTTCACCCGTCACTGGAACGACGATTTCTGCTGGCCAATTACCTCTGACGTCATTGAATTGATTGAGGATTCTTGGGTTGGTAGCCACACTCCATGGCAAGTTTTCATGAAGGTCTGCTACGACCTGTCTCGTGACGTGCGAGACGGACAGACCGCCTACTCCATCCCGTCGCAGATCGCTGGTGAGCTCATGGATTTCCAGGCCACAGCGGTACGTACTCTGGCCCGGCGAGTCGTCGCTCGTGGCGGCACCATGCTGGGTGATGTTGTTGGCTTGGGGAAGACGATCACCGCGATCGCGGTGGCGTGCATGCTTTACGAGGAGCACGGTATGCGGCCTCTGGTGATCTGCCCGAAGAACCTGGCGGGCATGTGGGGGAGCTACCTCGCTGACTATGACCTTGCCGGCCGGGTTGTGCCCTACTCGATGGCCGACAAGATCCTCCCCGACCTGCGGCGCTACGAGTTCGTGATCGTCGACGAGTCGCACACATTGCGCAACAATCAGCGCAAGGACTACGTGGCGATCCACGACTACATCCACACCAACGATTCCAAGGTCCTGGCGCTGACTGCCACGCCTTACAACAAGGAGTACCGGGACGTCGCAAACCAGGTCGGCCTATGGGTTGGCGAAGATGATGACTTAGGGATCAGCCCTGATGTGGCTTTAGCGAGGGATCCGGACCTGACGGGAAAACTCGACGGGAAGATCACTACTTTGGCCGCATTCCGCTGCTCCGAGGAGCCAGCGGACTGGAAACGACTGATGAGCGAGAACCTGGTTCGTCGCACTCGTTCCTTCGTGCAGGCCAACTATGCCCAGGATGGGGGGATGGCAGGAAGTTCATCGCGTTTCCCGATGGCCGCCGGTTCATGTTCCCGACCCGCACAGCCATCCCTGTCGATCACGCGTTCGGCGACGACGACCCAGCCCGCCTTATGGCAGGCGACTCCACTTTGGACACGATCGAACAACTCATCCTGCCCCGCTATGACCTCGCCAGCTACATCCGACCCCGGGCTCGACGCAATGACGAGGAAAAGTCCTGGATCGAGGGCCTGGAGCGTAGCCATGGACATGTGGCCGGTTTTGCCCGAACTACTTTCTACAAGCGTCTCTCTTCGGGCGGATGGGCCTTCATTCTCACTGTGCGCCGCCACATTGCCCGCAACAGGCTTGTCGCCTACGCTCTCGAGCACCACCTCGATGTGCCGTTCGGCAGCCTGATCGTCCCGGATGCTGAAGAAGACGCGGACCAGCTTGGTGACCAGGCAGCGGGGGAGATCACCACGGGTGATGACGCTTCCCGTTACGCAGCGCTCCGGGAAGCCTCCCCGGCACGTATCGTGTGGCGTCGCCCCGAACTGTTCACAGCTCGTCTACTGGCTGATCTTGGGGCCGACACCGCTGCTCTCCAGCACCTGCTGAACTCCTATGGGCCGTGGACCCCTGACCGGGACTCCAAACTCCAGAAACTAATCCAACTGGTCACCGTCGATCACCCGCACGACAAGATCCTCATCTTCACCGAGTACACCGACACCGCCGACTACCTCGCCAGCCAGCTCACGGCGGCCGGCATCGACAAGGTGGGCGTTGTCACCGGCGGAACCGATGATCCCATCGGGGTCGCCACCCGCTTCTCCCCACACTCCAACGAGAAGATTGCCGAGGATGGACGCAACCTTCACGCTATCGCCCCGGAAGACGAGTTGAGAATCCTTGTCGCCACCGATGTGGTGTCAGAAGGACAGAATCTTCAAGACGCCCACATCGTCGTCAACTACGACCTCCCCTGGGCAATAATCCGACTGATCCAGCGGGCTGGCCGTGTCGACAGATTCGGCCAGAAGTCCGACACGGTACTCGTCTACTCCATGTTTCACGACTCCTTGGAGCAGGTCATCAGCCTGCGTCAGCGGATCGCCCACAGGCTCGCGGACAACGCTGCCGTGTTCGGATCCGACGAGGGATTCTTTGGTGCTGCGGACGAGGTAGCAGTCATCACCGATCTGTACAACGGCACTCTCGATGAAGCCTCCGGTGACAGTGACGATGATGTCGATGCCGGATCCTTGGCCTACCAGTACTGGACCCGCGCAGTGGAGGCCGATGAGGCTCTGTCGCGGACGATCCCCAGCCTGCCGCCGTTGATCGACGCGACCCGTCCCGCCAGGCCGGAGGACCGTCACGCTGGCACTGTCTGCTATGTGCGCACCGCTTCCGGTCTCGACGGTTACGGCTTCACCGGCCCAGACATGCCGCCGCGGATTCTGTCGGGCCATGAAGCTATCCGTGCCTTCGCCGCCGAGCCGGCCACACCCTCGTTGCCTCGCGAGCCAGGCCATGATGACCGGGTGAAGGAATTGGCTCACGGTGTGCTCGCCACCCCGGATGCCGTCGATGGTCTGCACGGCGTCCGGCTTCGTGTGTGGAGACGCCTGACTGGCGACCAGGACGCGCTCACCGGCCTCGACTGGGACGAAGACACCAAAAGGGCCCTCGATGACCTTCATACCCATTCCCTCACCAAGACGGCCGAGGAATCACTGCGCCGCGGCCTGCGAGACCACCTCACAGACGACCAACTGGCCGCGCGCTTGGCCAGCCTGTGGCGTGACGGGGACCTCATTTTCACAAGTGCCCAGAACTCCACTCTCCAGATCATCACCAGCATGGGGATTACGGCATGACAAGCACCACGACCACCGCCGCCGAACAGGACTACCTGCCTCTGGTTGACGCCAAAGAGTTTCGTCGCCTGTTTCTCGACAAGCTCGGCTGGGAGAGACCCACCCACAAGCCCGTCACTGTGGAGGACCACCAGCTCACCGAAGTCGCCCAGTTCAAGGGTCTTCCCATCTGGTGGTGTGACCGGCTTCCTGACCGGCCCACTCAACGGCGCATCGACGCGGCGATGCGCCGCCACAACCCCGAGCACCTCCTGATCTTTACCGGGAATGACAAGCAGGAGTGGGGCTGGCCCCGTCACGCGGATACCACCACTGGCGCCAACGCGAAGCTCCTTATCCACCCCCACCACGTGGGGCAGCGGGACTTCCATCTCGCTGCTGTTCGTATTCCTCTGGGTGCCCACCCCCACCCTCGTCGAGGTGCTCACCCGCATGCGTGAAGCCTTCGACGTTGAAACCGAGACCGCATCCCAGGAAGCTGCCCGACTCATGAAGCAGCTCTACGAGGCCCTTGCCGCTTGCGGTGTTGGCCCTCACGATTCCACCCTGCTGCTGGCCCGGCTCCTCTTCCTACTGTTTGGTGACGACGCCGGAATGTGGGACGTAAACATGTTCCGGGACTGGCTCGCAGATCACACCACGACGGAAACACTCAGCCAGGATTTCCAAACCCTCGCTGCCGTCCTGGACACCGAAGAGACCAAGAGAAACCTACCGGGAGGCGATCCGCTCACTCGATTCCGGTACGTCAACGGAGGTCTTTACCACGACCCCCTCACGCTGCCACCGCTGTCAGCGACGTTCCGTGACAGTCTCCTGCAGGCCTGCAGATTCGACTGGTCGATCATCTCCCCGGCCATCTTCGGGTCCATGTTCCAAGCCATCGAGAACGCCGCGAGCCCGCCGGCGGCCGCCCCCCACCACAACCCCCCGCACCAAAAAAATTATGGACAGGGGACCAGGCGTCGAGAACCGAGCTACACGCGGAG
>NZ_JBDNTB010000006.1:5962-12496 GCF_047719395.1 Propionibacterium sp. | reverse complement strand
GGCGGTCGTTGCGCGGGGGCCTGCCACCCCCGGCCCTTGTGGGGGCCATTGCCCCACCCCACCTACACCCCGCACCCCGGGGGGGCGGGGGGCGAGCACTACACCACCGAGACCAACATTATGAAGGTCATCGGCCCACTGTTTCTCGACGAGTATCACCAGCGTCTCAGTAGTGCGTGGAACAGCAAATCCGAACTCACGAAACTGTGGAATGACCTCGGGCGGATCCGGATCATGGACCCAGCCTGTGGCTGCGGGAACTTCCTCGTTGTCTCCTACCGGGAACTTCGAGCCCTTGAGCTCGAGATCATGAAGCGTCGGCGTGATCTCGATTTGGACGACGGGAAGATCAGTGATCCCAGTCTCATCCAAACGTCCATCGATGTCACCGATACGATTAAGGTTCGGCTGGACCACTTCTACGGCATCGAAATCGAGGAATGGCCATCTCGCATCGCCGAGGTCGCCATGCTGCTCGTCGACCACCTCGCCAACCAGACGATGACCGAGGAGTTCGGCTTCGCCCCGACCGGCTCCCCATCAGAATCGCTCCCACGATCATCCACGACAACGCCCTTCGAACTGACTGGGTAGCGGCCCTTCCCCCCAGCTCCGATGTGATCATCACCGGTAATCCGCCATTTTTGGGCCACTCCACCCGCAACCCACTCCAAGCGCAGGATCTTCGCGACGTGTGGGGACGAAACGACATTGGCCGCCTCGATTACGTCACGGGCTGGTACCGCAAGGCCATCGACTATTTTCGTGGTGTTCGTGGCGGACGGTTCGCATTCGTGTCAACCAACTCTGTGACTCAGGGTGAACCTGTTTCGGCCCTGTTCCGCCCGCTGTTCGATGCGGGGTGGCGAATCAGGTTCGCCCACCGCACATTCGCCTGGACTTCCGAAGCCTCCGACGCGGCCGCTGTCTATTGCGTGGCCATCGGCTTCGACAAGGAGTCCACACCACCAGCGGTGCTGTTCCACTACGACGATATTCATGGGGGACCCAGAGCCGAACCTGTGAGACACATCAACGCCTACTTGGTGGACGGTCCAAACGTCTTAATAGAGAAGCGAGGCAAGCCCTTGTCTCCGGATCTTCCACCCCTTGCCTTCGGCAACATGCCACGAGACGGCGGCGGGAAAGCGAGGGACGGTGGCCGCCTCGTCGTCGAGCCCGACGAATACGACGAGGTCATGGCTGACCCCGCCGCCGCCAAGTACATCCGTCGCTACGTTGGCGCGCAGGAGCTCGTCCACAACGAGCCACGTTGGTGCTTGTGGCTGGTCGACCTCGACCCGGCAGACATCGTCCGATCCCAAAATCTCAAGGACCGTCTCCGTAAGGTTCGCGAATTCCGGTCTCGCAGCACTGCCGAATCGACCAGGGAGATGGCCGCCACACCGCACCTGTTCGGACAGCGTTCCCAACCCGACGTCAACTTCATCTGCGTCCCACGAGTCGTGAGCGAAAACCGCCCCTACCTCACATGTGACTACTTCCCGCCTTCAGTGATCGCAAGCGATGCTACTTTCAAGGGGAATGATGCCGAAGGCTTTGCCTTCGGCATCATCAGCAGCGCCATGTGCATCACCTGGCAGCGCACCGTGGGCGGCAGGCTCAAATCCGACCTGCGGTTCTCCAACACCCTGGTCTGGAACACCCTGCCGCTCCCCTCAGTGACAGAACAGCTCCGGGCAGACATCATCGCCGCTGGGAAGGGTGTGCTCGACGCCAGAGCCCTCCACCCAGACCAGGCATTGGCAGACCAGTACAACCCGTTAGGAATGGATTCTGCGCTCGTGAAGGCCCACCGGGCCCTAGACAAGGTAGTCGACAAGGCATTCGGGGCGAGGAGATCAATCAACTCGGAGGAGCAGCGCCAGGGGATCCTCTTCGAACGCTATGCGGAGATGACACAGGAGTGACGATGCGTTGCGCAGGTCATACCGCGTCAGGTGGGAGATGTCGGCGGCATGTGGTATCGGGGCGATTCTGTTATCAGCACAGGAACCAAGCTAAGCATTTGCATTTTGACACGGCGAATCTGGAAGTATTGCGTGCTGCCAGTTCATCTATGGACATGGCAGCAGCAAACTTCACAACTGCAATACAGCCAATACTTGAGCAGTGGACTCAGCGCAACCAGATGATGCTGAGCCAGGTAGTGAATACCGTATTGTCTACTCAAAGCTATCTGAACAGTACGACTAAACGTGCTTCAGAGTACGACCTGTCTGAAATGAAGTCTGTCCTGAAGCAAGTCAGTATGTCATTGACTTTACCTAGAGGTTTCCTGACTCAAATTGGGATCACCACAGAGTGGATCGCAACAATATTCGAAAGCGTCTCGGTAGAGCTTCCAGCAAGCAATCTCGAAATTTCGTTGTCCACCGTCGAAAGTACGATTCGTGCGATCCGGCGCAACGGGGTGGCCGTAGCTGATTCCCTCACGGGAGAAGACGCAGATCCCGAATCAGGTGAGGCGTCTCTTGCGCTCGCGCAGGACTTGGTCCAAGCTCAAGAGAAACGAAGTCGGGATAAGATGACCGATCTTATCACCGACGCCCCAACAATAGTATTGGCTGGCACTGTTATCTGTCTTCAATTGGTTGTTAGTATGCTAAACCCTACTCAACCAGTAATAGCTGATCAGGTGGAATTAATTGTCGCTATTGCCATGTCTGTACTGTGTGAACGCGGAAAGACAGTTTTGGAGAAATGAGAAAGTAGCAGACCTCACAACGATCACTGTTGGCCCCGCATCGATCGGCTCTGGATCGCTTTGAGATGGGAGGTGCTCACTTTGGGTGATGTGGACCAGGGTAGCCATCGCCTCGCCTATCACATGGCCGTTGAACGGACGGTATGTCCTGTCTCGGAGAAGTGAAGTGAGCAGTGGAAATTTCATGGAAATCCCTAGCCATTAATCTGAAAAGTCACAGATAGACTGCGAGGACGTCTAGAACTAAAGCTGGGCCTTTGACGTAGTTATCCTCTTGGCCTGGTGCCGGAGCTGTTCGTTCCTGAGCACGCCGCTTCGCACGCGACACAATGTTAAGCCCAGGCATCGCAATGATCGATTGCCAAGCGTCTTTGGGGACAACCTTTTTCACTTTACCAACTACTATGGCTCGTCCGTCCAGTTCGCCATCAAGAAACTCGCCATCGAGCGACCCGGTGATCTTCCACTCCGTTGAACCGTCGTCACCGACCAAGACAAGTTTTCCAGCCGATTCAGAGGTGAACTTCTGTAATGCGCCGATCTGCTCCTCGCTTGGGAATCCGGTGAGTTCTTGGCCCATTGCGCGCGCAGCTGGCACAAATGCTCCTAACATCCCGAGAGCATCACTCACACCACTTGCACGGGAGAAGAGTTGCGCGACAGGCGGAACCCAAACTTCACACTCCCAAGAGACGATTGCGCTAACAACGACATGGGAAAGGTCAGTTTCAGGATCCCGAACGTTAATCCATCCAAGCTGTTTGGGATACTCTTTAGCTGCCTGTACGAGCCGATCAAAGCGAGCTTCATCCGTGTCACTGCGTGTGGTCATGTTCTCAGACCCAGTCGATTTCCCAACTTGTCCTTCGATTACCTTGAGGTTGCCCTTCCCACCGCGCGTGCTGTCTATTTTTTCAGTTACAACCGAGGAAGTCATCAAGCCATTGTCAAGAATCGATGTGTACTGACGTACAGCTGTGGTGTTGAGGTAGATGAATCGTCTAAGCATATTCTGACGATACAGTGCAGTAGTGGTTGGAGTGTCACAGTTGTTAGTACTGAGTTGGTGCTGGCCTTGATGTCGGGTGAATCTTGACCCTCCGGGGACAGTGAGGGAGGGATAACTGCGGAGGGTGGACGTAGATCTCACAGGATTCGGGTGACTCGGAGTAGGCCAGGTGCGGGAGGAGGTGCATAGGGACACCGCGCGGATGGCTGGGGGTAGCGGTCGGTGTCCGCCGGGATTGTCTTGATGTCCTGCGGGGGTCTTGGTAGTGTTTTTGGTGCGAGGGGCATTAGTCCCGAGAAGTTAGCCCGGCAGTCTGCCCGATCTTTTGGTATGACGAGCCGGGCTTGCGTGTGTCTAGGGCAGGTCGACGGTGATCACGCCGGACACGATGGGTTGTACCTGGGTCTTCCAGGGGTTGCCCTTCTGGTAACACCATGCGACGGCATCTGCCAGCCACAGCATCGGCTGGTCGTTCCTGTTCTTGTGTTCGTACACGAGTTTCCTCAAGCCTCCGATCTTGTCGAGGCGCTCGCGGATTGTGCGTCGGTCCCAGACCTCAACTGATTCGTCGCGTTCCAGGACGAGGTGCTGTGCACCGTCGGCGACCATGTCACCGACCAGTGCACGCAGTAGGGCGGGGCGGGCCACACGGTCTTTGTGGCCTCTCATCACGTACACCGTGGCACGGACGTCCATCTGGCAGAACTCGCGCAAGAGCTGCGATCTGCGGTTGCCCTCGCTGTGGAAGTGAAGGGAGCTGCGGTGGCCCATGCGGAGCGCGCGCAGACGCTTTTCGGTGCCGGCAATGTCTCCTCGGGCAACGGCTGCGGCAGCGATGTAGTAGCCGTGAGCCTTCGACTCATCCACGAAGACCCACTCACCTCGACCGAACGGCATGGCTCGACCGTACACATCCTCCGGACATGTTCGGCACGGTGTCACTATTGTGACGGACGCATCGGAAGCGATGGACGCATTCGGATGTTCTATACGACGTCTTGTCTGCGATAGAAGCAGTTGATTTTATGGTGAATCAGAAAGATGTGTTGTCACACGATAGGAGTGTCATATTCCATTGCTGTGGGATTGAGTGATTCATGAACAGACTTCGCCGCGATGGCCAACGCGGGAACGTTGGGATTTCTATTGCGCGTGATATTCTGTTTGAGAACAGATCAGGGAGGTGGACATGGCATTCGAAGTCTTCAATAAGCGGGTCGCTCCGCTGGGTAAGGAACCGAGTGTGACGATCCAGAGGCGCGGAATCTTCTCCTTCAACGGTGCTGCCCACAAGTTGATTGACAACGCCGACACGGTGGAGCTCCTCTTCGACAGGGAGAGAAATGTCATCGGTATCCGGCCGGCAGCAGCGTCGCCGAACACCTACCAGATCCGCCCTCAACCCAGGAGCAACACGGGGCTGACGCTCTTGTCGGCCGCGGCGTTCACGCAGTACTACCGGATCGACACGAGCGTCAGCCGACGGTGGCGTCCCACCATGAAGGACGGGATCTTGTGCATTGACCTCAACGGCGAGAGCGCCGAGGTCCACGGCAACAGGAAGCCGACGGCCTCCTCTGGGGAGGAACCCTCGACCCCATAAAAATGTGACGGCCCGGAACTGCGCTAACAGTCCCGGGCCGCCTCTGGCCCAAAGGGCGCAGATGATGACTTGATCGGTCCTCACCAGCGTAGCGGAGTCTCCTGTGGCATACGCCACCGCTCCTGCTTCTCCTTTGGGCCAGCAACCGAGAGGAGAGGCACCCATGCCCTCAATCACTACCTACTACGGGATCTCTGGTCCGGTCCCATTCGTTGATGTCGACGTGGCAGGAGACAATCTCCTGTTCATCGACCCTCACGCCATCCGGATCTCAGGAGGGCCGGAACCCTACGTGCGGGATGCCGCCACGTGCATGGACACGTTTTTCTCGGAGGTGACCAACTGTGTCCTGCGCGGAGATGACGACGCGTATAGACACGGTCTGAAACTACTTCAACGTTTCCAGGAACCATGGGAGACGCGCCATGGCATGGCGGCAGTTGGATTCCGCGGCCACGGCGGCGCAGAGTCGGTCGGCACCTTGATCTGGCAGACGCTTCTCGGAGACGTTGAAGCGCTGGTTAGGATCGGTGCGCTGTGCCAGATCGAACAACTTCCAATGTTCGTCGAGGGCATCGACCGCGACATCACCTCCGACATCACCACCCGTATCATCTACGGTCCACTGATGCAGTTCACCGCGGAGATGCTCGACACTTTCCCGCAGTTCACAGCAGGCCTTCACCGAGCAGAATCATTCGAACGACAGGTGTGGGATCACCACGCCAGACGATGGACAACAGTTCATGGTCGGCTGCCCATCGCACACGGTCGTCCGCTCCTCCTCGTCCCCCGAGGGTGGTCCCGACGGAATCTCCTGATGTCGGCCCGCCGCTACTACGGGACCACCGTGCTCTCCTTCGTCCAGTTCGAACAGGCCGTGCTCACCTCCGACGGGAGACGCCTGAAGACCCCCAAGGCCGTCCTTCGGAAGAGACCCGATCTGAAACCTGTCCGACAGACGAACATCTTCCAGACGCTCCATGCTTTCGACGACAAGCAGGATCTCATTGCCGCATTCGAACAGTTCGTCGACGAGCGCCTCAATGACACCACCGAGGACAATACGGCGGCCTAGCAGATGGTGGTGGTCACATACACATATGTATTTATGTGGATCCACAAAAGGAGGCCGCGGGGGAGCGCGCCGCCGCGCCCGCCGAGCCCAGGCACGGGGCGTGTTTGGAGGCGGGA
>NZ_JBDNTB010000006.1:0-5952 GCF_047719395.1 Propionibacterium sp. | reverse complement strand
GTCACATACACATATGTGTATGTGACCACCACCATGCAGGACTGGAGAGACCCGTCCGGCACGGACCGGACCACCTGTGGCAGTTGAGTATCTGTCGACCTTCCCACTGTCACACGGTGGTCCTCGTCCGTGGTTACTTGGTCTGGAATCCCGTTCTTGTCCTGATGGTCTGCAAGATCTCCGCCAGCTCCGCCAGCATCGCGGTGGTGGTCCGGGTCGCTTTGGTCTGGCCCATCATGGTGATGGTGGCACCGGTCGTGGCGGGGGACCGAGTCGGTGGGATGTTAGCCGTCGCGGTGCTGGCACACGAGGATCTGGGTGCGGATGGATGGAGTGATTGACGTGTCCGACGAGGAGTTGGCTCAACCTGATTCTCCTGCGTCTCCGAGGGCCTCATCGACACCCGACAGCGATCCCCGAGTGCGGAGGGCCTGGCGCTCGGTTTGCGAATGGATGTCGCGATGGCCGTTGCTCGGATCGATCGCCGTGTGGGTGGGGCTCGCCGTGGGGGCGTTTGCTGTCTTATCTCGGTTGTGGACGGGACGGTGGTTCTTGGGACGGTTGACCGGTACGCCGATTGATGCGGCGAGCACGATTTTCGCGGCACTGGCCGGGGTCGCGGCGGTGGGCTATCTGGTGATCAAGTTTCGGGAACGGGCTGGGGCTGAGAGTGCCGAGCACCGCGAGGTCGAAGGGATAGCAGACCAGAAACTTATGGAGGCCGTCTCCCAGCTCGGTGATGCGGCTCCCACGGTGCGGATCGCCGGGGTGTACGCGCTCGCGGATGTTGCGGACAGGTATGGGGGCGCCTACCGGCAGCGGGTCGTGGACATACTGTGCGGCTATCTGAGGACCGACCGCCTGGTCCGCGACCAGCACGGCGCTCTGCGATATCAGCTCGGTGATGATGGCCAGCCCGACACGGGCAGGCCGGTCAGCCGGGACGGCGCGGTGGAGTCCACGATCCTCGCCACGATCGCCAACCACCTCAGACTGCCGGACCCGTACAGCCCCACCGACGGGCAGCTGCGCGGAGACCAGCTGTGGTGTGGATGCCACGTCGACCTCCACGCCACCCATTTCACCGAACAAGTTGACTTCACAGGCGCACGCTTCGACCAAGACGTGACGTTCGCCGGTGCGACCTTCAGCGGAAACGCGTGGTTCGACATGGCATCGTTCGCAGGCCGTGCGGTGTTCGCTCGTGTTCTGTTCCGCGGGGACGCGGGGTTTGAGCATGCGAAGTTCGACCAGAAGGCGATGTTTGTCGGTGCGACCTTCACGCACACAGCGGGGTTCGCCTATGTGACGTTCAGCGGAGACGCGGGGTTTAACCATGCGACCTTCAGACAGGCCGCGGGGTTTTCCCATGCGACGTTCGCCGGGGACGCGCAGTTCGATGGTGTTCTGGTCTGTAGGGATGCGGTGTTCGATGGTGCCACGTTCAAGCAGGCCGCGACGTTCGACCGTGACCTGCCGGCGAACCGGGACGCGATATTCGGCGGGACTGCGACCTTCATGCATGCGACGTTCGAGCAGGCCGCGGGGTTTTCCCATGCGACGTTCGGCGCGAGCGCCGTGTTCGCCTGGGCGGAGTTCGATCAGGACGCATGGTTCGCCGATACGAAATTCTCTGGAGACACGACGTTCAACGCCGCGATGATCCGTGGGGACGCGAAGTTCTGGCGTGCGACGTTCTCTGGGAAAGCAGATTTTGACTACGCGAGGTTCGACAAGGATGCGTGGTTCACCAGGGCGAGGTTTGATGGGGAAGTGGGGTTCGATGGTGTGATGTTCAAGCGGCCCGCACTGGGGATGAGTATGGCATCTTCTTGGTTCCCCGCTTCTTTGAAGGAGCCGGGCCGGGATCTTCCTCCTGGAGCCCACTGGGTCACCGACCTGCCAACACCGGCACCAGATCCAGATTGAGCAGCCGAAATTGGGGCCCTGGAGAGCCCGCGGATCGGGCCGATCGTTGCGGGTTAACAAAGTCACGGAGGGCGGAGGACGTGGCCATCACGGGTCTACGAAGCCGGGTTGAAGTCTCGACGGTTGATGTAGCCGTGGCTGCTGATGACGCAGTTGGCGGGAACGTCTTTCGCGACGATGGCTCCGGCGGCGATGACAGCGCCGGTTCTGATGGTCACTCCGGGCGTCACGGTGGCGTTGGCTCCTATCCACACGTTTGCCTCGATAACGATCGGAGCGGTGGTGATCCCGTCGAAGCGTTTCGTGGGGTCGACTGGGTGGCCGGCTGTTGCGAGCGTTACCCCGGGACCGATCAGTGTCCTGTCTCCGATAGAGATTCCTCCGATGTCGTAGAACGAGCAGTTCTGGTTCACGAAGACGTGTTCCCCGAAGTCCAGGTTGAGGCCGAAGTCGCAGAAGAACGGCGGGAAGAGTGTGAGTGTTTCGGGTACGGGGCGGCCGAGGATTTCACGAAGCAGTGCGGTGCGTCTGGCGAGGTCGCTGTGGCGCAGCACATTGAGCTGCGAGGTCAGGTCCATGACGACCTGTGTGCGGGCGGCGACCGTCCGCGACTCCGGTGTGTGCCGAGGGATGAGTCTTTCGTTCCGCATGGTCGGCAATCATCTCAGCTCGCCCGCGGCCGGGCCGACCGTCCCGAGCGTATCGACCGTCTCCGGATCTCTTCGGATCCGCTATCGGATGTCGCTGTCGGGGTGGGTGGCGTCGTAGTGGTGGCGCGCGGTTTCGATGTTGTGTTGGTGGGTGCGTGACCAGGCGGCCATGTCGTGTAAGAGGTCGGTGAGGCTGGCTCCGGTCGCAGTGAGCCGGTAGTCGACCTGGGCAGGCACGGTTGGGTACACGGTGCGCTGGACGAGTCCATCGCGTTCGAGGCGGCGCAGCGTGAGCGTGAGCATCCGTTGGGAGATGCCGTCGACACCGTGTTGGATCTGCCGGAATCTGCGAGGCCCGTCGGTGAGTTCGACGATCACGAGCACCGTCCACTTGTCGCCGATGCGGTCCAGGATGTCGCGGATGCGGCACCGGGGTGTGGTGGTCACTCCGGTGTGTGTGGGTGACATGAGAGTGCCTCCTTGTGGCTCTGGTTGAGAGGTTGGATGCTTTCAATGTAGTTACCGAAGAGAACCACACGGCAGCACATGCTGGGAGGACGAGGACAGGATGATTTGGGTGACTGGTGCGAGTGGGCGGCTCGCGTCCGGTGTGATCGAGCGGTTGCGCGCTCGGGGCGCGGATGTGGTGGGCGCGAGCCGCACTCCGGGGGAGGGGATGCGTCGGCTGGATTTCGATGAGCCAGACAGTCTGGACTTTCGGGGCGCGGACACGCTCGTGCTGGTCTCGGCGGGCCGCGGCGAGGACGATGTCGTGATCGCGCGACATCGGGCGGTGGTGGATGCTGCGGTGCGGGACGGGGTGAGCCACCTCGTGTACACCAGTGTGACCACTGCGGGTGAACATCTCGTTCATGCCGTGTCGCATCGGGCCACGGAGCGGTTGATCCGCGATTCGGGAGTGGCGTGGACGATCCTGCGCAACGGCATGTATGCGGAGGCCTTCGCCATGTTGCTCGCGTGGGGTGAGGATGGTGTGCTCGAGTCGCCGTACGCCGATGGTGTTCTCGCTGCGGTCGCCAGGGCAGACCTTGCCGAGGCGGCGGCGTTCGTTGTGCACGATCCGGCGGTCCACGCCGGTCAGGTCTACGACCTTGTCGGCCGGCCCATGTCGACGGCAGACGTGGCCGAGGCTGCGGGGGTTGGTTGGCGCACGATTCGACTCGGCGAGTTCAGGGCCCGCCTGGAGCACCGGACAGGTCTGCTGCCCGTGCAGCGGGAGATGGCACTGTCGATCGCCTCGAACGTGCGCCACGGTTTTCTCGCTGATCAGAACCCACAACTTGAACAGTTGATCGGACGATACCCTGCCGATCCCGTGCCCGTTGCGGCAGATGTCCTCAGCGCGAGCAGATGACCAGTCGTCGTGGGCCCGACTCCTCCACATGGGCCGGCCGCTGTTCATCGCGCTCGATCATCATCGGTTCCCGTCTGAACCAGGCGCCTGCCCGGGACCGATCGTATTCAGAGGACTTATTACCAGTGCTGTGCGGTCGCCTGGATGGCATCCCACGGTGCGGCAAGGGGCGGCGTATAGGAGAGGTCGAGGTCGGACAACTGCGGGATGGTGAGCCCGGCGAATATGGCAGTCGCGATCACGTCGGTGCGTTTGGCGACTTCACTGCCATAGGTTCCCACGAGTTGTCCTCCAAGCAGCTGTCCTGTGTTGGGATCACCGGTGAGCCGGATAGTGATCGGATGGGAGCCTGGGTAGTAGGCCTTGTGGTCGTCGGGTGTGGCGGTCACCGAGCGAGCAGGGAGGCCGGCGCGGGCGGCATCGGTTTCGCGGAGACCGGTGCGGGCGGCGACGAGGTCGAATACCTTGACAGCCTGGGTGCCGAGGACGCCTACGAAGGTGGCGTCGCCGCCGGTGGCGTTCTCTCCGGCGATGCGGCCTTGCTTGTGGGCTGTGGTGCCCAAGGGGAGCCAGGTGGTGCCGAGCAGCCGGTGACTGGTGGTCACCCCGTCTCCGGCGGCGTAGATGTCGGGCAGGCCGGTACGCATGTGGTCATCGACGACGATCGCACCGCCTGGACCGGTCTGGCCCCCGACTTCGGCGAGCAGGCTCGTGTTGGGTTGGACACCGACGACGGCGAGCACGAATTCGGTCTCGATTCGTTGGGTGCCAGTGGGGCTGGTCCCTGTGACGATGAGATGGTTCGTGTCTCGCTCGATGCGCTCGACAGTGGTGCCTGTGATGACAGTGACGCCGTGGCGATCGAGTTCGTCGTGGATGAGCTGGCCGAGGTCGGGATCGAGGGTGGAGAGCACTTCGGGTCCCCGTTGGACCATCGTGACAGCGATTCCTCGGCGACTGAGCGCTTCGGCCATTTCCAAGCCGATGTATCCAGCCCCGATGATGACGGCTGTTGTGGGTCGGCGCGCTTCGAGGTCGCGTTGCACGGCGTGCATGTTGTCGATGGTGTGCAGCACGTGCACGCCGTCGTCAACGCCAAGCGCTCTTGGACCACTGAGCCCGTGGATTGTAGTGCTGGCGGGTCCGGCACCGGTGGCGACGACGAGTCGGTCATAGCCGATGGTTTCATCGGTACCAGCAGGGGTACGTACCGTGACGGTGTGGGCGGCGGCGTCGATGTTGGTGGCGCGGGTGCCCAGGCGCAGGGCGAGTCCGGCTGTTTCGAGGTCGGCTTGGGTGCGGTGGGCGAGGTTGTGCCAGTCGGGGACGTCGCCGGCTATGTGGTAAGGGATGCCGCAGATGGAGTAGTTCGGGTACTGGTCTGCGATCACGAGGGTGACGTCGGTGTGTGGGTCTAGTTGCCGGGCGCGTAGGCCGGCCATGATGCCGGCGTCCGAGCCGCCGATGATGAGTAGTCGCATGGCGTGGTCCCTTAATGTCGTGGTTGCGGTCAACGAGTGGCGGCGAGACTCCCAACGGGGGAGGTTCTGCTGAGATCGTGCAGGTTCTGCTGCCCGATCGGGGGTGTGGGCAGCAGGGGAACGACGGCCATGCGCTCGGCGAGCTGCCGGACATGTTCGATCTGGGGCAGTTCTCCCTCTCCGATGGTGTGGAGGAATCCGGGGGCGGGGCGTGTGGCGGCGACCGAGCGGTTGACCACCCATGCCCAGGGAACAATGGCCGCCCGGTGCAGGTCGCGCTGCAGTTGTTCGGCCTCGAGGACGGGCGTCGTCTCGGGCAGGGTGACGATGATCATCTTCGTGTAGTCGGGGTCCTGGAGCCGCGTCAGGGGGGTGGCGGTCGCAGTGTCGCCCATCTGGTGGAGCATCTCGCGGTGGTAGGAGCCGGTGGCGTCGAGCAGCAGGAGGGTGTGACCGCTGGGTGCGGTGTCGATGACGACGATGCGATCCCGCGCTTCCCGGATGGCTTCGGAGAACT
>NZ_JBDNTB010000005.1:0-66638 GCF_047719395.1 Propionibacterium sp. | reverse complement strand
CCCACCCCCCCCCCCCCACCCCCCCCCCCCCCCACCCCCCCCCCCCCACCCCCCACCCCCCCCCCCCCCCCCCAACCCCCCCCCCCCCCCCCCGCCCCCCCCCACCCCCCCCCCCCGCCCCCCCCCCCCCCCCCCCCGCGGGGGGGGCCCCCCCCCCCCCCCCCCCACCACCCGTCAGCCGAGGACCTCGGTCCTGGCGGCACGTGTGGCCAGTCTGGTGGTGCTCGCCGCGATCGGTCTGAGCCAGTGGCTGATGAACCAGAATCGATTCAGCGATCTCATCGGCGGGGTGCTGCTCGGTGGCGCGGTGGTGGCCCTGGTGCTGTTGTTCGCACGGGTGCGCATGCTGCCCCTGATCGCCGTTCGCCGCCCCGAGCACGTCGCACGACCCCGAGGCGGGCTGTGCGCAGTGATCTACAACCCGGCCAAGGTGGCCGACGAGATGATGTTCCGACGACAGATCGCCAATGAATTGGCCGGTGACTTCTGGCAACCCGCTCTGTGGCTTGCCACCACCCCCGATGATGCTGGGCGGGCCATGACGGATGAGGCAATCCAGCGGGGAGCTGATCTCGTCATCGGCGCGGGCGGTGACGGCACGATCCGGGTGGTCGCCCAGCAGCTCGCTGGCAGCGGCATCCCCTTCGGCATCGTGCCCTCGGGCACCGCAAATCTGTTCGCCAAGAACCTCGGTGTCCCGGGCGACCAGGAGGATGCCATCCGGATCGCGGTAATGGGCCGTCCGGTTGCGATCGACCTGGTCAAGCTCGTGGTCGACCACGACTTCCGTCATCCGCTGCGGTTCGCGGTGATGGCCGGCATCGGATTTGACGCGCGGCTGATGAGCCGCACCAATGAGAACCTGAAGAAGGCAGTTGGTGCCCTGGCCTATGTCGTGTCGGCGATGCCCGAACTGCTCGTCAAGCCTCACCGGGTGGAGATCACGGTGGACGGCGTCACGCAGGTGCGTCGCAATGCCGTGCTCACCGTGATGGGAAATGTCGCCTCCATCGGCGGCGGCCTCGACCTCATGCCGGAGGCAGACCCGACTGACGGTCAGATGGAGATGGTGATCGGCTCGCCGAGCGGTCTGTCGGCATGGGCCAACGCCGCCGCGCAGGTGCTCACCCGCTTCGGGGTGGGCAGTTCACTGGAGCAGTACACCGGACGGCGGATGAGCGTCGCTGTTGAGGATCCGTTGCCCTACGAGTTGGACGGCGACACGGTGGGCGAGGGCCGTTTCTTCGAGGCCGAGGTCGATCCAGGTGCATTGCTCGTCATGTTGCCGCCCAGCCCTGACAGCCATTCTGCCGCAGACCGGTAGTCGGCGTTCTTGCCTCCATATCGCAGCGTCGGGCGCTGACGGTCGGCGCGCGGATAGCTGCCCAGGAAGACCACGTCCTTGCAGATGCGCTTCAGCCCCATGAGGGTTTCGGCAATCCTGTCGTCTTCCAAGTGGCCCTCGGCATCGATGCTGAAACAGTAACTGCCCAGCGTGGTGCGGGTGGGTCTGGACTCGATGCGGCACAGGTTCACCCCTCGCACGGCGAACTGCTGGAGGATGGCCAGCAGAGCACCGGGTTCGTCGTGGCGCATGTAGGCCACCAGCGTGGTCTTGTCGGCACCTGTGCGGGCAGGCATCCATCCTGGTCGTGCGGCGAGCACGAAACGGGTCACGGCGGAGTCGTTGTCGGCGATGTCATGCTCCAGCGAGACCAGTCCGTACAATTCCCCCGCGATGGACGCGCAGACCGCCGCGTCGTATCCCGAGTCGGGATCCGACACAGTCTTGGCGGCTGCGGCCGTGGACCCTCGCTCCACGATGTGGGCGTCGGGAAGGTGCACGGCCAGCCATTCGCGCACCTGCGCGGCGGCATGCGGATGGGTGATGACCTTGTTCACCTGGTCCAACGCAGTTCCGGGTCGCACGCACAGATCGAAACGGACGTCGACGAGAGCCTCCTGGATGATGCGAAGCGGCGAACGCTCAGGATCGCCGAGGTTGTCCAGGGATGCCGAGACGCCGCCCTCCACCGAGTTCTCGATGGGCACCATGGACGCTTCGACCTCGCGATCACGCACGGCATCGAGGGCGGCCGCCACTGTGAGAAATGGCCTGGCGGGAGCATCGCTGACGGTGAGCAGTGCCTGGTGGGTGAAGGTGCCCTCCGGGCCGAAGTAGCCGAGCATGACTACGAGCCTATTGGGCCAGCCGGTCGGATGCCGCATCGGCAAGGGGGCAATGCGACAGACTGGACCACACGATCGGGCCTGACGTCACGGGCGACCCTTTTACGGGGTGCCCGGCATGTCAGTGCCGTTCTCAGTCGTCCTGGGATGGAATGAGCGCTGCCGCGTGATGGGGCTCCCTCGCGTGCAGGACAACCGAGTCGAGTCCCGACGAGGTCCCTCGGCCCTTCTGCGCCCACGCCGTCCGGCCAACGGAGCTGAGCCACCCCGGGTGCGAACCGGGGCACTGCCACGATCTTCCGCATCTCCTCGGCTCACTTGAGCAGCCGACTCATCCTTCTGTCCGCCAGCACCTTGCCACCGGTCTGGCAGTGCGGGCAATACTGCAGCGAAGAGTCGGCGAAGCTCACTTCGGCGATGGCCATGCCGCAATCGGGGCATGGCTCGCCCGTGCGGCCGTGGATGCGCAGGCGAGTGCGCTTGTCGGCCTTGAGCTGGGCTGCGGTGAGTTCCTGGGTGTGGTCGAGAGCATCCTTCAGACCACCGACGATGGCCGTGTACAGGCGCTTCACCTCCTCTGGGCTGAGTGCCGAACAGGGCTTGAAGGGGCTCAGCCGCGCGTCGTGCAGGATCTCGTCGCTGTAGGCATTGCCGATCCCGGCAATGACCCGCTGGTCGCGCAGCAAACCCTTCAGTCGCGTGCGTCCCGCTGCTGACAGCAGTTCTTGCAACGCGTTGACCGTGAATTCTGGGGTCAGTGGATCGATGCCGAGCCCCTGGATGGCTGGTACCTCGCAGGGATCAACGACGATGTACACCGCCAGACGATGTTTTGTGCCGGCCTCGGTGAGGTCGAAACCCGCACCACTGTCGAGCCCGATGCGCAAGGCAATGCGTCCCCTGCCCGGCCCTGCTTTCCGCTCCGGCAGGTCATCGTGCCAGACCAGCCAGCCCGCCCGCGCCAGGTGGAATACCGAGTGCAGCGGCGGCGCCCCGATGTCGAGGAATTTTCCGTGCCGCGTCACTGCGGTGATTTCCTGGCCCACAAGCCGCTCGGGCGGGTACGCGAAGGTCTTGAGGACGCTGGGGGAACCCACTTCCACCCGCGTGATGACATGCCCCACGAGGTCGCCGCGCAGCAACCGCACCAGGGCCTCCACCTGCGGCAACTCAGGCATGATCGCCGCCTCCCCAGGAGATCAGGGCATGGAATTCGGGGCCGACCGGGCTTTCGGCCACATTGCGAACCTCGGCGAATGGCCCGCGCCAGCTCGTCAGCCGCTCAGCCATGGCCGATGCCCTCCGGCAACACACCGTAACCCCGGCGCCGGGAGTCGTCGGCCGTCGGCCACACCGCACCAGGACGATCCAAGGCAGCGCCCAGCAGGTGCAGATAGCGCCGCCGGGGAATCTCGACGGCGCCCATCGTCGCCAGGTGTGGCGTGAGCCACTGCACGTCGAGCAGCGCACCGGCACCGCCTGGTCCGGAAAGTTGAGCCCCCACCAGGGAGCCTGCCGGTGTGGCCGGGGCCATGACCTCACTCGTCAGCCCAGTTCCTGTGCTTGCACCCAGGATGCCGGCCAGCCGCACCAAGGCCACCTTGGAGGCATCCCGTCCGGCCTCAGGATCATGGAACATCGATTCCCCGGCGAACAGGCCACCCATCGAGACTCCATAGAGCCCGCCGACCAGCCTGCCCTCGGGGTCCCAGGTCTCGACGCTGTGCACGATGCCCCGGCCGAACAGCTCGGTGTACACCCGGGTGATCTCGTCGTCGATCCAGCCGCCAGGACGATGCGGATCCGCGCACGCGAGGATGACTCGGTCGAAGGCCGTGTCCACAGTGGTGGTGTAATGCTTCGCCATCTTGCGCAGACTGCGATGAACTCGCAGCGCGGACAGCTCGATCACGCCCCGGTTCATCGGCGACCACCAGCACATGCCCCCGAAACCCGACTCATGCAGCGGCATCGGGAACAGCCCCGAGGAGTAGGCGGCCATGGTGATGTCGACGTCCAGATCGTTGCTGAACCCCACGAGGTCCTGGTCCGGCCACGCATCAACTGGGCCGAACGCATGGGCGAGCATGACCCCAGTCTGTCACCGCCGTCGACCCCGCCCGGGGAACGGATGTGCCCTCCGCAGCTGCAAGGCGTCCTACGCTGCTTGCGCGCAGCCGCCCGGGTCTTGATCGTGAAGAACACCGATTCACCGATTGCGGTGGTGCGAGGAAACACGGCAGCGGCGTAAAGGGCATTTCAGCCGCAGAGCGTATGCACACCCCAACCGCTGGAACCAGGTGCGACCTGATGGAAGGCTGCCCGGGCATGACAGAGGCCCCGGGGCATTGCCGCGGGGCCTCAATGGTGAGCCGGAGAACTCAGTTGTCTCAGATGTTGATGGTCTGGCCGACGTAGATCAGGTTCGCGTCAGCGACCTTGCCGGAGTTCAGCTGGAACAGCTGCTGCCAGGTGGTGCCATTGGCAGCAGCGATGCTGCCCAGCGTGTCGCCGGACCGCACGGTGTAGGTGCCATTGGCTGCACGGGTGGGCGTGTAGCTGGTGCTGGTGCTCTGCGTGGTGGTCGTGGTGGCCGGAGCCGCGTACTTCGGCGTGTAGGTGGACTGCTTCGGAGCCGTGTAGGTCGAGGCCTGGGTGTTGGTGCTCGAGGCGGTTGTGGTCGAGGCCTGGGTGTTGGTGCTCGAGGAAGTTGTGGTCGAGCCCTGGGTGTTGGTGCCCGAGTAGCTTCCGGTGCTGCCACCCTTGGCGCCACACACCGGCCATGCGCCGATACCTTGACCAGCCTTGACCTTCTCGGCAACAGCGATCTGCTGCTCGCGAGAAGCATTCTGCGGGGAGCCGGTGCCACCGTAAGCAGCCCAGGTGCTCTGGGTGAACTGCAGGCCACCGGAGAAACCGTTGCCGGTGTTGATTGCCCAGTTGCCGCCGGACTCGCACTGCGCGATGGCGTCCCAGTTGGTCGTATCGGCGGACGCGTTCGACGCGAGAGTCGCGCTCACGCCGCCGGCCAGAGCAGCGGCCGCTGCGACAGAAGCGATTCGAGTAAGTGTCTTTGCCATGACCACCATCTTGGGGGAAAGCCTGAGAAATTCCAAGTCTGTGGCGATGAATTTCTCAGGCTTTTCCTCTATGGAAGAGCAAAACTCCTTGTCAGAAGGAATATTCCGCCATCTGAAAGTTTTGAGATTCATCTCAGGTTCTGGACAGCCCTCTCAGGATCGGCGTTCCACCTGCAGCGCCCGAGGGGCCTGGCGGATGTCTCAGCGGGCTTCCTGGTCCTGCCAGGCAACGTCCACGGGGCCGATGTAGATCTGGCGGGGACGGTAGATCTTCCCCTGAGGATCGTTGTGGATCTCGCGCCAATTGGCGATCCAGCCAGGCATCCGCCCGATCGCGAACATCACGGTGAACATGTTGAGCGGGATACCCAACGCCCGCAGAATGATGCCTGAGTAGAAGTCCACATTCGGGTACAGCCGCCGTTGGACGAAGTAGTCGTCCGCCAGCGCCACATCCGCCAGCTGGTGAGCCAGATCGAGCAACGGATCGTCGATGTGCATGACTTCGAGCAGGTCTTCGGCCGCCTTCTTCAGGATGCGCGCCCGCGGGTCGACGTTCTTGTACACGCGGTGCCCGAAGCCCATCAGCTTGACCGGTGTCTTGCGGTCCTTGACCATTTTCACGAAGGACTCTGGGGAGATGTTCTCCCGGCGCATGTGCTGCAGCATCTGCACCACGCCGGTATTCGCACCACCGTGGCGCGAACCCCACAGTGCCACGACACCGGCCGAGCATGCCCCGTACAGATTCGCCTCGCCGGAGGCGACCATCCGCACCGTCGAGGTGGAGCAGTTCTGCTCGTGGTCTGCGTGCAGCAGCCAGAACAAGTCGAGTGCCTTCACCATCTCGGGCCTGAGCTCGAACTTGTGGTACGGCAGCGAGAACATCATGTGCAGGAAGTTCTCGGCATACAGAAGGTCGGTACGCGGATAGATGAGGGGCTGGCCGATCGAGGTCTTGTAGGAGCCAGCGGCGATGGTGCGCACCTTGCTCATCAGGTTGGCGGCGTATTTCTCGAAGGTGACGTCGTCATTGGGTTCGATGCGCGGGCGATCATGCGCCGACAACGCGTTGATCATGGCCGAGAGGATCGCCATCGGGTGGGCGCGCTCGGGGAAGGCCTCGTAGTGATTCCGCATGTGCGTGTGCAGGGCCGCGTTCGCGGCGAGCATCCCGCTGAAATTCTCACGCTCCCCCACATCGGGCAGGTGCCCGAAGATGAGGAGGAAAGCGGTGTCGATGAAATCCGAGTGCTCGGCAAGCACCTCGATGGGAATGCCCCGGTAGGCCAGGATGCCCTTCTCGCCATCGATGTAGGTGATCGCCGACTTGCACGATGCCGTGTTCATGTAGCCGACATCCAGGGTGACCAGGCCGGAATCTCGTCGCAATGAGCTGATGTCGATGGACCGGTCACCGTTGGTCCCCACCACCACTGGGAACTCGTAGACCTTGCCGTCAACCTGCAACCTTGCGATGTCAGCCATGTGCGAGCCACCTCACTGCAGCCCCATGGCTGCCTACCTTCCCGCGGACCGTGTCCTCGGCTTGTGGACACAATCCCACTGCATTCGGTGCTCATTGTGGCGCCTCAGCCCGTTTCGCACAGGGATTTCACATGGCGGCCAAGTGCTTCAGGGCATGGCCGGGGGGTCGGTCACGCGGCGCAGGCACCCTCGACGACTACCGTGGAAACCATATTCAGGAGGTCTCCCATGCCCGTCTTCAAAAAGCCGGCGATCGGCACCATCGGAAGTGCAGTGGTCTCCATTGCCCCCGCCATTGCCCCCGGGCCCTCAGCCCAGGTGCTGCGCAAGCTGGCCGACCTCGCCATCGACGGGGTGTCCCTGCTGCCAGGGGCGCGCCATTCTGCGGGACACGCCCTGGAGCACAAGACCGGCGATGTCGAGGCTGCGATCAACGCACTGGTGATGTCTCATACGGCGATGGCCGGGGCGCAGGGCTTCGTCACGAACCTCGGCGGGCTGGTCAGCACGGTCGTCGCGGTCCCTGCGAACCTCGCAGGTGTCGCGGTGGTGCAGACCCGGCTGGTGGCCTCCATCGCGCATCTGAGGGGTTACAACCTGGACGATCCCCGCGTCCGTGAGGCGATCTGGATGGTTCTGCTCGGGCGGCGGGGCGTCGAGGAGCTGGTCGGGAAGGGCAAACTGCCGAGTTCACCGATGGGGGTGGCCACGGCGCCGGTCTCAGATCCGCGTCTGGAACAGCAGATCGCCGAGCAGGTGCTCCGCACCCTGGCCGCCCGCACCAGTGGCAAGCAGACGGTGGCCCTCATCGGCAAGCGCATCCCGATTTTGGGCGGGGGTGTGGGGCTGGCGGCCGACGGCTGGGCCACGTGGGCGGTCGCCGAGTACGCCAAGCATGAGTTCATCGTGCGACGCCGGACGGGACGGCCACACGGTCCCGAGGCCTGAACCAACCCGGTTCTGATTCGCTGGAACCTTCGGAAGCACCGAAACCTGAGGTGCCGGCTCCGGAATTCCGGCGCGCCCATCAGATGGGCACGCCCCCGTCCGGCCAGCGACTATGAAGCGCTGCTGTTCCCGGAATCTTCGACGCCGGTGCTGCCCGACCCCGAAGAAGATGTGCCTGCGTCACCCGCACCATTCATGTAATACCGCCGCACCCGGGGCGGGATGACTGTGGTCACCTCGTAGTTGATGGTGCCTGCCAGCCGGGCCAGCTCATCGCAGTCGATCGATTCCGCCCCACTGCTCCCGATCACGACCACCTCGTCCCCGCGATGCACGCCGTGGTCATCGGATTCGCCGAGATCGAGCATGGTCTGGTCCATGCACACCCGGCCGGCCACCGGGAAGCTGCGGCCGTTGACGAGCATCCTGCCCCGATTGGAGTTCAGCCGGTTGAACCCGTCCGCATAGCCCACCGGCACTGTGCCGATCCAGCGGTCGGTCGGCGCCTCCCAGGAGCGCCCATAACCCACGGTCTCGTGCGCCCGGACGTGCTTGACCAGGCTCACCCGGGAGCGCATGGTCAGGGCCGGGCGCAGCGCAACGGTGCGCGGTGTCGCCGGATCGGGGTACAGGCCGTAGAGGATGATGCCAGGACGCACCATCGTCATGCCTGAAATGTCATGCCACATCGCTCCGGCGGAGGCCGCGCCGTGCACCAGCGGCACCGGGGCGAGGCCGTGAGATGTCCTGTCGGACTGGACGCGCGCGACCGCAGCCATGAATTCTGCGATCTGGGCGACGGTGAAGTCCTTCCCCTGCGGGGTGTCCGAGACGGGCAGATGGGTGGAGATGCCCTCCAGTTCCAGTCCCGAATCCGTCACCTGCCGGGCCAGCTCGACTGCTCGTTCCGGTTCGCAGCCGATCCTTCGCATGCCGGTGTCGATGGCCATGTGCACTCTTGTCGGCCTCACCCTGGCTCGAGCCGCCGCCGCGACTTCGCCCAGCGATTCGTCATCGACCACGGTCAGCGTGAGTTCTGCGTCGAGTGCTGCCGGGATCTCCTCAGCGAAAGCATGGGAGAGCTTGAGGATGGGCAGGCCGATGCCGGCCTCGCGCAATGCGATGGCCTCGGGCACCGTGGCCACGCCCAGCCAGTCCACCAGCTGTTCGCGTTCGAGGAGCCGACTTATCTCGACTGCACCGTGGCCATATCCGTCGGCCTTGACGGCGGCGAGCAGCAGACGGTCCCCGGCCTTGGCCCTGATGACCCTGGCATTGTGCCGGACCGCATCGAGATCGATGGTCAGGTGCGTGGCGTACAGCATGCGCTCATTCTCCTCCTCACGCGCCCACGGCTCGGTTCCCGCGGGGTGGTCAGCGGCTCCACTGGCTCCGCGCTGACGACCTGGCACCCAGCCTGAGATATCGCGATTGGACGACGATGCCGACCAGACCAAGACCAATCCCAAGAATCCACCACCAGCTCACCAGACGTAGCGAAGAACTCGCAGGAGTCAGCCCCTCGACGACAAGATTTCCGGTCAGCACCCGCACGGCGAAGACGATCAGATCCGCGCCGGCCAGCGAGGTCGCAATGATGATGATCAGGCCGGGAAGATCCAGGGCAATGGCCAGGACGAGCATCACCAGGGCGCCCAGGCATCCGACAGCGATCACTGCCCATTGCTGATCCACCCGCAGGGCGGTCATCAGCAGGGTGCCCATGGCATAGCCGGTGCCAGCCAGGCCGAGGGCGATACCTACTCGGTAGAAGGTGAAAGCCAGCGCGCCCAGCAGGAGGCAACCGATGATCCCACCGATCCAGCCACCGGGGCCGGCGAGGAATTCGGTCTGCGTCAGCTCTGACACCATGCCGGCACCTATCGAGAAGCCGATGAGTGCGCCCAGCGCACTGATGGCGATTCTCATCGCTGGGTATCCGCGCATCACCAGGATGATGCCCACGAGCAGGGACAGGATTCCAACCACGGTGTTGTCCATGTCCACTCCTGAGTTGTGCGCTGTCGAAGACATCGCTGAAAGAACGGCGACGTTGTCCATTATGGCTGCCGGTCCGCAGCAGGAGAGGACGCTTGCATGACACGCACTGTCGGGGCACCGGCAGAATCCGCACTGCCGAGTCACCGGTGAGGGCAGGGGTGGCCCGGCGCCCAGCCCGCTCAGTCAGCCGTCCCAGCTGAGCAAGACAGCACTCCCGCGGCCTGCGCGGCGAGGACGTACGCAGCCGCCAGGCTGGCCACCGTCTCGTGGGCGTTCAGGCCGCTCGGATTGGGGAGCACGAACACCCGGCTGGAACCACTCGCCTCATCCCAGCCGACCTGCTCGGGCTGCTCCCCCACTGCAGCCCTGGGCCTGGCGAAACCGAGCCGGTAGGCGCCCACCCCGAGCACGGCCACCACTGCGGGCTTTCGGTGGGCGATCAGCCGGGTGAGATCCCGAGCACCGGCCCTGACCTCGTCTCGGCCCAGTTCGTCGGCGCGGGCCGTGGCCCGGTGCACGAAATTGCTGATGCCCAGACCCTGTGCCTCGAACTCTGCCGCAGCGTCCGCCGGCCAGCCCGTGGAGGCGTCGATGACATGGGAGACGATACCGGCCTGGGCGAGCGCCGGGTAGAAGCGGTTCCCGGGACGTGCGAAGTGCGCCCCGGCCGCTGCCGACCACAGACTCGGGTTGATCCCGACGAACAGCAGACCCAGGTGCTGCGGCAGCAGGTCGGGCAGAGTGGCACCTCGGTACTGCTCCAGCTCCTGTCTGGTGAAGCCCATGGTCTCAGCCGCGCCGCCCAAGCGTTGCCACCATGACCGCCTTGATGGTGTGCATGCGGTTCTCGGCCTCGTCGAAGATCACCTGGGCGTTCGCCTCGAAGACCTCGTCGGTGATCTCCAGGGCGGTCATGCCGGTGAGTTCATGGATCTGGCGTCCCACCGATGTGCCGAGGTCGTGGAAGGCGGGTAGGCAGTGCATCACCTTGACATCGGGATTTCCGGTGCGGGCCAGCAGCTCCGAGTTCACCTGGTAGGGGCGCAGCAGGTCGATGCGCTCAGTCCAGACGCTCTTGTCCTCCCCCATCGACACCCACACATCGGTGTAGAGGTAGTCCGCATCCTGCACTGCATCCAGGGAGTCGGTGACGGTGATGTGGGCGCCGGTCTGCTCGGCGATCTTCCGGGCCGTCTGCTGCACCTCGGCGGCGCACTGCAAGGATGCCGGCGAGACGATGCGCACATCCATCCCGGACAGCGCTGCGGACACCAGGGTGGAATTCCCCTCGTTGAAACGGGCATCACCCACATAGGCGATCGACAGCTCAGGTAGCGGCTTGCCGGAGTGCTCGCGCATGGTGAGCTGGTCGGCGAGCATCTGAGTGGGGTGCCACTCGTCGGTGAGGCCGTTCCACACCGGGACGCCGGCATTGGCGGCGAGCTCCTCGACGCGCTCCTGGCCGAAGCCGCGGTATTCGATGCCGTCGAACATCCGCCCGAGCACCCGTGCGGTGTCGGCGATGGATTCCTTGTGCCCGAGTTGGGAACCGGAGGGGTCGAGATAGGTGACATGGGCGCCCTGGTCATGGGCGCCCACCTCGAAGGCGCAGCGAGTACGGGTGGAGGTCTTCTCGAAGATCAGGGCGATGTTGAGGCCCGTCAGGGTCTGCTGCTCGGCGCCGGCGCGCTTGGCGGCCTTGAGCTCGGCCGCGAGGTCGAGCAGTCCGGCCCATTCCTGGGGCGCGAAGTCGGCTTCCTTCAGGAAGCTGCGGCCCTGCAGGTCGGGCAGTGCGGCCAAATCAAACGACATCAAATCCTCCATCGACGACAAGGCAGACAGCCTACCGACTTTCCGCCGGACCGAGCTGGCAGTCTGGACGCATGTTCGCACGAACCCTCGTCAATGCCCTTGCAGTGGCCATCGCCACCTGGCTGATATCGGGCATCATCCTTGCGCCCTGGGATCCTCCGGCCAAGCAGGCACTCAGCCTCGTGATCGTCGCGCTGGTGCTCGGCTTTCTCAATTCCTTCGTCAAGCCGATTCTGCACTTGCTCGGATCCTGCCTGATCGTGATCACCTTCGGCCTGTTCCTGTGGGCCATCAACGCGGCGCTGCTCATGCTCACCAGCTCGCTGTGCGGCGTGCTGGGTGTGGGCTGGCAGGTGCTCAACTGGAATTCCGCCTTCGGCGGCTCGCTGATCATCTCGGTGGTCGCGATGGTTCTCGGGCGCTTCCTGCCTGCGAGCATCCGATGAGCACACCGAGCGGGCGGCCCTGGATTGTCTTCGTCTGCTGGGGCAACATCTGCCGCTCCACGATGGCCGAGCAGGTGATGCGGGCGAAGCTCGCTGACGTGGGGCTCGGGGCGAGTGTCGGCTCGGCCGGGGTGAGCAGGGAGGAGCAGGGCAGCCGGCTCGACTCTCGCGCCGCGCAGTGCCTCAGGGCGCACGGCTACGAGATCGGCGATCACCGGGCGCACAAGATCACCTCCGAGGAGCTGTCCGCCGATCTGCTCATCGCCATGGAGGGCATGCACTCCGCACGGCTGCTCTCGATGGGCGCGGACGACTCCAGGGTGCACCTGCTGACCGACTTCATCCCCGGACGCGAGGGCGCTGCCACGCCTGATCCCTGGTACGGCGGACGCGCAGAGTTCGAGGCCACCCTCGCAACGATCGAAGCGGCCGCACCCGGCATCGTGGCGGCTGTGCGCGAGCTGGCCTGACCGGCGGCCCTGGACGCGCTGCAGAATCATTGCCGGGCGCAGCCCCCGACCATGCAAGTACATCCTGGGTAGGCTGGCTCCATGACTCTCTTTCTGGTGGGAGGCGGCCCCTCACAGGCGACGGGGCCGGTGGTCGACCATTTCGTGGCCGCTGCGAAGCAGCGCGGCAACCGCGTCGCCATCGCGATCCTCGGAACGCAGTCAGAGGCGGGCGGCTACCTGAATTTGTACGCAGACCCGATCGTCCAACGCTGGCCCGAGGTCCTCATCGAACCCGTCTGGCTCGTCGACGAGGACGAAGGCCAGATCGTGTGGCCGGCCAATCCTGAGGAGCTGGCCGGGCTGGTGGTCGCCGCGGGGTGGGCACCCGGCTATTTGGACGCCCTCATGCCGCACAAGGACACCATCACCCGGTTGATCCGCGGTGGTACCGCCTATCTCGGCTTCAGTGCCGGTGCCCAGGTGGTGGCGAAGAAGGCCATCGCCGGTGGCTGGCAGTGGCACGGCCGGGCCATCGGACCGGAGCTGGCAGGGGACGGCTCCACAGAACTCATCGTGCGCGAGGGCCTCGGGCTGGTCGGGCCGGCCATCGATGTGCACACCGATTCCCAGCATCTGCTGGAGCGGGCCATCTCCGCGCTGCTGGCAGGCCATGCCAGTTCTGCAGTGACCATCGACGAGGACACCGGTCTCACCGTCGACGTGACGAGCGGCAGCACCGAAATTCTCGGACCGGGGGCGGTGCACTGGCTGACCCGTGATGGTGACGAGGTGCGGGTACGCAGTTCGATGGCCGTCATCCCCGATCAGGCCACTACGGCCTCCTGATGGTGCAAGCTATGTCCATGCAGATCTTGGTGGTTGACGACGACCAGGCGGTGCGCGATTCCTTGGTGCGCTCCCTGCAGTACAGCGGCTACGAGGTTGAGACCGCCGAGGATGGCCTCGCGGCGCTCGCCCAGCTGTCCACCGCACGCCCGGATGCGGTGATCATGGACGTGATGATGCCCCGCCTCGACGGGCTCGAGACCACCAAGATGCTCCGCTCCACCGGCAACGACGTGCCAATCCTCATCCTCACGGCGCGCGATGCGGTAGGTGATCGGGTGGATGGGCTCGACGCCGGAGCAGACGACTACCTCGTCAAGCCGTTCAGTCTGGACGAGCTGCTGGCCAGGCTGCGGGCACTGACCCGGCGGTCCCACCCCGACCAGGAACCGGTCAGCGAGGCGCTCGTCTTCGCAGACCTCAGCCTCGACCCGCAGACCCGCGATGTCACACGCGGCGAGCGGCACATCTCCCTCACCCGCACCGAATTCGCCCTGTTGCAGACCTTCATGACCCATCCCCGGCGGGTGCTCGAACGCAGCTGGCTGCTCAACGAGGTGTGGGGTTTCGACTTCCCCACCACGGCGAACTCCCTCGAGGTCTACATCGGCTACCTGCGGCGCAAGACCGAGCAGGACGGCGAACCCCGCCTCATCCACACCGTGCGTGGTGTGGGCTACGTGCTGCGCGACACGACACCGTGATCGATCTGTTGCACCGGCTGTGGGATTTTCGCCACCGTCGCTCGATCCAGGAACGTCTGGCCTCGCTCAGCGCGGCCGGAGTCGCCATTGCAGTGTTCGTGGTGGGAGTCACGGCCTATTTCGCCACGCAGAGTTCTCTGTACCAGGAGATGGATGACGAGCTGATCGGCGTCGCGGGCCTGATGGTCAACCCCATCGCCTCGGACATCGCCGGGATGGGCGGCCTCAACTCGTCCGCCCTGCAGGCTGCGAATGTGAACATCGTCCTGGTCAAGGCAGACCGCTCCATCGTGAGGCTGCAGAATGCGCAGCTGGACATCGAGCCCGGTGCTCCCGAGATCGCCATCGCGCGGCTCCAATTCGGAACCTCGACCCGCACCGTGGAACTCGGCCCGAATGGCGCCATGTACCGGCTGGTTGCGGTGCCCCTCAAGAGCGAGGACAACGGCTACTACGCACTCGTGCTGGCCCGCCCGCTCTCGCCGCTGCTGTCCACACTCCACCAGTTGCAGATCATCATGATCAGCCTCGGTGCACTGTTCATCGTTGTCGGCGCCGCAGCCGGCCACCGTGTCGGCTCCGCAGTGATGCATCCGTTGAGACGGCTGTCGCTGGCCGTCGCGCATGTCACCGAAACCGACGACCTGGCCCCGATCTGCTCAACCCGGCAGGACGAACTGGGCGATCTGTCGCGCAGCTTCGACACCATGATGCATTCGCTGGCGTCCAGCAGACACCGCCAGCAGCGCCTCATCGCGGACGCAGGCCATGAGCTGCGCACCCCACTCACCTCGATGCGCACCAATGTCGAGCTGCTGGCAGCCGACGAGAAGACGGGCATGCTTCCGGAGGGCGCCCGGGCCGAGATCCTCACCGATGTGGCGGCCCAGCTGGGTGAGTTCACCTCCCTGGTCGGTGACCTCGTGCAGCTCAGCCGCGACGACGTGGTCACCCCGAGCCTGGAACCACTCAACTTCGCTCACGTGGTCAATGCCGCCGTGACAAGGGCGAAGAGACGCGGCAACGGCCTGACCTTCGACGTCGTCACGCGTCCCTTCTATGTGGTCGGCGAGCCGGACACCCTGGAGCGGGCGGTGACCAATCTGCTGGACAATGCGGTCAAGTTCAGCCCCGAGAACGGCACTGTGCACGTGAGACTGGACGACGGCACACTGACCGTCTCAGATGAGGGCCCGGGCATCGCCGAAGACGATCTGCCGCACATCTTCGACCGCTTCTTCCGGTCCAACAAGGCCCGCAACACCCCTGGCACCGGTCTCGGCCTTTCGATCGTCGCCCACACCGTGCAGGCGCACGGCGGGCAGATCAGCGCCGGGAACATGCCCGGCGGTGGTGCCCTGTTCACCATGAAACTGCCTGCGGCCCCGCCGGAGGCTCTGGAGGAGACCCTCACCTGATGCCTGGCCCCATGCTGGAGGGGCACGCCGACATTCACAGGTTCTGACCGCGAGGGGCGAACCATGCCCTGCTCGGTCGTTCTCGGGCTGATGGCGATGGACGCCAGCCAACTTGGCCGACGGGCTGGTCAACTGGGTTCAGGTGCTCTTCTCGTCCCGCCAGAAACGCCCCACCGCGATCATGTCGGCACGCAGGGCATCCGCCGTCGACAGATCCACCTGGTGCTCGAAGCCTTCCGGCAACTGGAAACCCTCATCGACGACGATGGCGCGAGCGGTGGCGATGTCATTGACCGCTCCGAGTTCGTCCTGGAATTGCTTGAACCCTTCGATGATGGCTGCGGCTGACTGCGAATCGGGCCAGAACAATTCCGCGCTCACCTCGCAGGCGTAACGCAGTTTCTTCGCGCGAATCCTCACCTGGTGCAGGGCATGGAAGGACAATGATTCCACGTCGCGCGAATTCTTCAGCCAGCTCTTCCACCAGTCATCCAGTCGATCGACACAGAATTTCTGTGCCCGACGATGCTCCGGCCCCCGCCAGGACTGCTTGCGTACCGCCTTACGTATCGTGTCGAAAGGCTGCGTCCACTCCCGGGTGGGTAACTGCCCGAGCACATCCTGGGCCAATTCTTGTCTGCGTTCCACCAGCAATCGGCGCAGTTCGGCCGCGTCCCTGACCCGGACAGGCGCCTTGCCCTCGGCCATGTGCTCCAGGAAGACGTCCACATCCCGCAGTCGGCCCAGCGGCAGCGCCTGTACCCGGATGTCGCCACGGGCCTGCTCGACTTTGCTCCTGACCAGGGGATTGAGGAAGGACAGCAGGGCGCGCAGCCGCCGCACGGAGACGCGCAGATCGTGCACGGGATCAACGCCCTGGTCCTCGCGGAACTCCGCTGTCCTCTCGTCAATCGCATCCAGCAGCTGCTCCAGTGTGTGGGACACGAAAAACCCGGCGCGCCAGTGATTCTTCTTCGATGTCGCGGCACTCATACACCCAGTGAACCGCACCCGGAGCCGCGCAGAAAGGCCATGCGGTTATTCCCATTCGCCCGATAGCAGAGGTGAAACGCGCCTGCGGAACACTTGTCACCAGTCAACCGAGAATTCGCGAGGAATTGCGTGATGAATCCGAATGAGCGACCCACGAATCTCTCAATTGCCGCTAGCATCCCGGGCATGAAGCAATCCACCACAGTTCGTCGATGCCTTGCCGCAACCGCCTCTGTGCTCCTGCTGCTTTTGGGAGCCTGCGCGCCGTCGACATCACAGAGCTCGAGCACCCCCACGGGTTCTGCCACGGAGACTTCGTCGAGAACTCCCACCCCGAGCGCATCGACTCCACCCGCCACGGGTTCGATCACCGTCCTGGCGCCAGGCACCCTCGCCAACGCCGTTCCGGCGCTCAACGGGTCCTTCACTTCTTCCAACCCGGATGCCACGGTGACGCCCAATCTGGGCCATTCACCGGCGCAGGTCATCGCTCTGCAACAGGGTTCACCTGGGGATGTCTTCATCACCATCGGGGCCGACTCGATGGTCCAGGCGCAGTCGTCCAGCCTGCTGTCCAGCAGTCCGGTGATCTTCGCTCGCAACCGCTTCGTGATCGTGGTGCCCAAGGGCAACCCCAAACACATCACTGCGGTGTCGGACCTGCCGAATGTCACCACGGTGCTCGCCGACACCTCCACCCCTGGCGGCATGATGACCGACCAGCTGCTCAAGAAGGACAACGTCACGGTCAACCCCGTCTCACGTGAGCAGGGCCCGCCGGCCGTCGTGCAGAAGGTCGCCACCGGCAATGCCGATGCGGGACTCGCCTTCGAGACCGACGTGCAGGGCAACGACCAGGTCGAGGGGATCCCGATTCCTGACGATCAGCAGGTTCCGGTGCTGTACGAGGCCGCGACGCTCGCCAAGTCGAACAATCCGAAAGCTGCGCAGGCCTATGTCAACTTCCTGAACAGCGCGGCCGGGCAGCAGGTCCTTCAGGGCATGCAATTCCTCGCTCCCTGATCCATGACCGAACGCGGTGGACGGCGCGACGCTGCAGGCGATGCCCAAGGTGCTGCTGCGGGCGGTGCACAGGATGGCGCTGCGCGCCGGGGTCCGCACCGCGCCAGGCACTCACCGGCTGCAGCGAAAGGACAATCCCTTCCGCTGTGGTCGGTGCTGCTGGGCAGCATTGCCGTCGCCTTCCTGGTCTTCCCGCTGATCGGCCTGCTGGCCAATGTGCACTGGTCACAGGTGCCTGCACAACTCTCCAAACCCACCGTGCGCAGCGCTCTGCTGCTCTCACTGATCTGCCCCACCGGAGCCACCATCCTCGTCGTGATTCTGGGCCTGCCGCTCGCCTGGTTGCTCGCCAGGGGCGAGTTCCCCGGGGTCAAGGTGCTGCGGGCCTTCGTCATGCTGCCGATGATTCTGCCGCCGGTGGTCGGCGGCGTCGCCCTGCTCTATGCCTATGGGCGCGGCGGCCTCATCGGCTCATGGGGTTATCGTCTGCTCGGTATTTCGCTGCCCTATACGACGATGGGTGTCATCGTGGCCTGCTCCTTCGTGGCGATGCCCTTCTTCGTGCTCACCGCCGAGGCCGGCCTCAGTCACGTGGGCATGACCTACGAGGAGGCAGCCCAGACATTGGGGGCGAGCCGATGGCTCATCCTGCGCCGCGTCACGCTGCCGATGCTCGGGCCCTCGCTGGCTGCCGGTGCAACCCTCACCTGGGCGCGCGCACTCGGTGAGTTGGGGGCCACCATCACCTTCGCCGGGAACCTTCCCGGCACCACCCAGACCACGCCACTGGCGATCTTCCTGGCCCTTCAGACCACGCCCGGGGATGCCGTGGTGCTCAGCCTGATGCTGTTCGTCATCTCGCTGCTGGTGCTCATCGTGCTGCGCAAACACCAGGCGGCACCCGCGTGAGCGGGGATCTCAGGGCCGACATCGTGGCTCGCCAGGGCACTTTCACCCTCGATCTCCTGGTCACTCTGGAGGCCAGCCGGGTGTTGGCCGTGGTGGGCCCCAATGGCGCCGGCAAGAGCACCCTGCTGCGCTGCCTGGCGGGCCTTCGCCACATCGACGAGGGCACCATCACCGTTGATGAGGTCACCTGGGACAACGCTGCCACACGGGATTTCACCACACCTGCGCACCGTTCCGTGGGCGTGCTCTTCCAGGACTATCGGCTGTTCCCCACCATGTCGGCACTGGAGAACGTGGCCTTCGGACTGCGCGCCCGCAGGATGGCCAAGCGCGAGGCCGAGGCCGTCGCGCGGGACTGGCTGGAGCGGGTGGGCGTGGCCTCCCGTGCGCAGGCCAGGCCCGATGCGCTGTCCGGTGGCCAGGCCCAGCGGGTAGCGCTGGCCAGAGCTCTGGCGCCGCAGCCCACGGTGCTGCTGCTCGATGAGCCCTTCGCCGCACTGGACGCCCAGGGCAGGCTGGAACTGCGCACCGACCTGAGTGACATCCTCGATGCCTTCAGCGGGCAGGCGGTGGTCGTCACCCACGATCCGAACGACGCGCTGGCGCTCGCCGACGAGCTGCTGGTGCTCTCCGGCGGGAGGGCGGTCGACCGTGGGCCGATGGCAGAGGTGATCCGGCGTCCCCGGTCGCCTTTCATCGCGCGTCTGCTGAGCCTCAACCTGGTGGCCGGGCAGGTTCGCGACGGCCAGGCACAGCTCGGACCATTCAGGCTTCGCGCGCCGGGTGTGCCCGATGGGCCGGTGCTGGGCTGCTGCCAACCCGAGGACGTGCAGGTGCTCGATTCAGCTGCCGAGGAGGCGGCGCCAGCCACCGTGACCCACCTGGTCAGGCAGCGTCATGGTGCGCGCGTCAGCCTTGCTCCTCATCGGGATGGCTCCGGCGATGGCGACGAGACCGGTTTGATCTCCGACATCGCCGCTGCTCCGGAGAATGCGCCCCGGCCCGGCAGCTCGGTGTGGATCCACATCCCACAGCACAGCTGGGATGTCTATCCGGCCCAGCCGGGCGAAGCGGATAGCTGAGACTGCGCAGTCGAGGAGGTCAAGGGGCGCAGCATGCGGACAACTCGGCTCAGCTGCGACGGCTGCGACGCGCGCCAGCGACCGCTGCGGAAAACACGCTGACCACCGCAAGAATTGCCAGTGCAGCCAGTCCCTCACCCCGGCCGCCACGACTTCCCTGCGCGCGGTTGGCGCCTGCACCCCGTCGCGGGGCATTGAACCTGAGGGACATCTGCGCTCCTTGCTGGATCGGCGCGAGTTGAATCGGTGTGGCCGGGCACGTCAAACCCACATCAGGGTACAGCGCGGCAGCCATCCGACTTTCCTCCAGCGAGGGGGAATCGACGGCGGCCCGTGGATGCGGAGTGGTCCGCGATGAGGCTGGCAATCATCAGATCCGCAGGCGGTTGCGGGGCACTCTCGCAAGCTCTTCGTGGGTCGTCAGCGTTCAGCCATCCCGGCTGGGCACGCTTGCCCACGAGAACCGCGTCCCGTCGCCTGCCCGGTCCTGCTACGCCAGACTCCATCCAGTAAAGTCGGGGGCATGGACGAGGGCGTGTCATCTGCCGATTCTGCTGCGGCAGCAGAAAACACACCTTCAGAGGATTTCACGACCTTCTCTTTTCGCATCATTGCACTGGCCGGTGAGGCGCACAGCTTCGCCATGCAGTCGATCAAGGCCGCACGAGCTGGGGATTTCCCCGAGGCAGCCTCACTGCTGGAACATGCCGAGAAGGATTTCTCGGACAGCCACGACATCCAGACCGAGGGGCTCACAGTGCAGGCTCGCGGAGTTCAACTGCCCGTCGACATCCTCCTGGTTCATGCCCAGGACCACCTCACGATGGCGAACATGGCCATTGAGAACGCCCGGGTGTTCATCGACCTGTACCAAAAACTCGCAACCGCAACCGATCACCCGCATCCCATGGAGGAATGACCATGACCAAGATCAAGCTTTTCTGCGCAGCAGGAATTTCGACGGCAATGGTGGTGCGCAGCCTGCGCGAAGCCGCCGAGAAGAAGGGTGTCGACGCCGAGGTGGAGTCTGGCCCGATCTCCAGCATTGGTGCCGAGACCAAGGACAGCCTGGACGTCGCGCTGCTCGGCCCGCAGGTTGGTTACGAGCTGGACCACGCCCGCGAGGTGCTGGAGCCCAAGGGCATCAAGGTGGCGGTCATCCCGATGACCGATTACGGCCTGGTTCGCGGCGAGGCGATCCTGGACCTGGCCACCGGCCTCACCCAGGGCTCCTGAGCCCGCACAGCTGCTGGGGGTGGCCCGTTGCTCCAGGCTTCGGCTTGGTTCCACCGTCGGTACCCCTTGCGCACATCTCATCCTGAAGCGCCCCGGGCATCGCCGCATGTCGGCGCAGCCGGGGCGTTTCTGCTCGTGAAGCCTTCTATTCAGCGCTGGAAGATGCCCGGCAGACGGTAGCCGCAGCGGGTGCAGAGATTGTTTTCGTCAATGTGTTTCGTGCCGATGGCATATCTGTCGCGCTCGATGAGGGTCTGACCGCAAGCCGGGCACCAGGTGCTCTGGCCCTGGGGGTCGTGCACATTTCCGGTGTAGACGAAGTGCAGCCCTTCGGCGAGCGCAATGTCACGAGCTCGCTCCAGGGCGGCCGGCGAGGTGCTCGGTACGTCTCTCATCCGGTGTGAGGGGTGGAAAGCCGAGAAGTGCAGCGGCACCTCCGTGCCGAGTTCGGCGGATATCCAGCGGCACATGGCCGTGAGTTCATGGTCGGAGTCGTTGTGGCCGGGGATCAGCAGCGTGGTCAGTTCAACCCAGGTGCGTCCCGAGGCGACCACCGAGCTGATCGTGTCGAGCACCACCTGCAGCCGCGCCCCTGTGATGCGTCGATAGAAAGCGTCGGAGAAGGCCTTGAGGTCGATGTTGGCGGCGTCCATGCAGCCGAAGAATTCCGCACGCGGTTCCGGGTTGAGGTATCCGGCGGTCACCGCGATGCTCAGCAACCCGGCCTCGTGGGCGGCGTGGGCCACCTCAATGGCGTACTCGGCGAAGATGATGGGGTCGTTGTAGGTGAAGGCGATCGCCTGGCAACCCTCTCTCAATGCGGTCTGGACGATGTGTTCGGGACTTGCTTCAACCTGGAGCGCCACCATCGAGGAAGCGGTGGAGATCTGCCAGTTCTGGCAGAACCGGCAACCGAGGTTACAACCGACGGTGCCGAAACTCAGCACTCTGGTGCCGGGCAGCACGTGGTTGAGCGGCTTCTTCTCGATGGGATCGATACCCAGCCCCGAGACTGGCCCTGCCACGTCGAGCCACAGCTGATCACCGCGCCGGGCGCGCACGAAGCAGAAACCGCGCTGGCCGTCACGCAGCGAACATGCTCGGGGGCACAGATCGCAGCGCAGCCGCCCGTCGGGAAGGCGATGCCACCAGCGGGCCGGCAAGGCATTGGCGGGCGGCGCACTGTCCGTGCCGCCGCCATCTGTGAGATCGACCGGATTCCGGATCATCAAGAGTCCTTGTGATCATGGGCGAGCATGTCCTCGCCTGCCAGATCGGTGTAGGCGGTCACCGTGTAGCGCTCGGCGGTTGTACTGCCGGCCCACCGATCGGCGCGAAGCCCGGCCTTGTGCCGAAGCGCCTGGAGGAATTCGTGTGGATCGGGCAGCTGCTCCCACACCTGGGGGAGGAAGGTGGCGCGATGGTGTCCCTCGCGCAGGATCACCCCGTCTGTGCCGGGACGCAGCGCAGCGATCAGTTCGTCCTCGGTGCGCGCAGGGACGGGTTCGGGTGCGCCGAGCACCGAGACCTCCACCGCGGTGCCGGGGTACTCATCTGCCCCCAGGGGAGGGAAGCGCGGATCCTCGAAGGCCGCATTGTGGGCGTTGCGGGCGACATCTTCTCGCAGTGGCCGGTAGGCGGTCAGCGAGCCGATGCACCCGCGCAGCGCTCCCCCGATGGTCAGCGTGACGAAGCTCGCGCCGTCCCGGTCGAGCCACGCCGGACGGCCAGGCCGGCCTGATCCGACGGTGGTGGCTTCAACGTCACTCGTCACAGCGGGTTCGTGATCGCGCGTCGAAGCGGGGCTGCCCGTCCTCTCGATGCCGAGCTCCTCCTCCAGGGTGCGCCTCGCAATGCCGACGAGAACCGCGCCCGCGTCGCCGGGCAGGGCATCCACCGCCTGGTCGTCGTTCTTGGTCATGAGGCCTCCTGGAAGGCGAAACTGGCGTAGCCGACCACCCGAGCGCGGTCGCCAGCGGTGTCACCACTGTTGCGCGCAGCAAGCAGTGCGGGATGCAGTTCGTGTGCGGCGGCGACGTGCAGCAGGCCGTCCATCGGGTGGCAGCCGCAGGCCTGCTCGGGTTGGACGCTGTCGTCGAAAGCGAGGATCTGGTCGATGGTGCCGGCATCGATACGGCGGGCCTCCTCGTAGCGGTGAAAGTGCGACATGTCGGAGCTGATGATCACGATGGTCTCCGGGCCGCCCCACAGGGCGTTGAGAAGAGCACCGACCTCGGCGGGTGTCGCGCTGCCGACAGCCACCGGCAGCACGCTGGCCTGCGGGCAGACGGTCTGCAGGAAGGGCAGCTGCACCTCCAGGCTGTGCTCGTACTCGTGCACATCCGGCCGGGTGACCACCATCGGCACCGCAGCGGCAGCCTTGGCCAGCTCGGCGTCGACGGTCACCTCGCCGAGTGGGGTCTCGAAGAGGTCGCATCCTGGCAGCGCCATGCCACGGATGCCCACTCGGTGTGTGGGGCCCAGCAGCACGATCATCTCGATGGTGCGGTCCCTGAGCAGGGCGTATCCGGAGGCGGCGGTCGAGCCGGAGTAGACGTAGCCCGCATGCGGCACGATGAGCGCCTTCACCTGAGAGGGATCGAGCTCGGCGGGCGGTGGATCAGCCGCCTCGAAGGCACTTGTCAGGGCCTTTTCCAGCGCCCTGGGCCGTGCCGGGTAGAAGCTTCCCGCCACTGCCGGCGGCCTGCTGGTCATGGTCCTCACATCCTCACCTGCGGGACCGACACTGGCCGGCCCTCCCCACCGATGGTAGGCACACGCCGGTCCCGTCGGCGGTGGATCATCGATGGCGACGCGGTGGGGGAACACGGCAGCGGCATGAAAGGCAGGTCAGCCGCAGGGCGTATGCACATCCCACCGCTGGTACCGGCCCCACCCTGCGTCAACTGGTCGTCATGGTGGAACCCCGGGGTATGGATGTGGCCTCCGCAGCTGCAAAGCATCTGACGCTGCTTCCGGGGACATCCGCACCCCGGTCAGTTCATGGGGTGAAGCCCGATCACAAGGCCTTTCCCGAGCCTCGGTTAACCTGATTGAGTGAGTGCGCAGTATCCCCTGCCAGGCCGTGATGACGGTACCGGCAACCCCGATACGCCCCAGGTGCGCCGCGACGGAACTCTTCAGAACATCTGGCGAACCCAGCTGCTGTCCCGCCTCGCACCGCTGGGTGTGGTCGGCAGTTACATCAACTCGATCGGCCAGATCGTCGAGGCCCAGATCTCCACCCTGCTGAGGGTGGAACGACACTTCACCGTCGACCCTGCAACGGTGCCCGAGACACTCGTGTGTACGCCCGGCCGGTTCCGCCCGCAGCTGTTCGGCACCCTGGTGCTGGAGAACGGCCAGCGTCGCGAAGTCCAGGGCAGGATCAGCGAACCCGGCTATTACTGCCTGATCGACGAGCATGGCGCCCATCACCTCGTCATCTGTACTCCCGACCGCCTGCGGACGCCTGACAAGGGCTGGGGCCTACAAGTGCAGCTGTACGCAGCCCGCTCCAACCAGTCCTGGGGCATCGGCGACTTCCGAGATCTCGCGCTGATCTGCAGGCAGGCCGCCACTCTGGGCGCCGATTGCGTCCAGGTTTCCCCGGTGCACGCGGTCGCGCCGGTCAGCTCGCCGCAGGCCTCGCCCTATTCGCCGGCCAGCCGCAACTTCCTCAACCTGCTGCACGTGGCCCCGGGCGCGGTGCCCGGGGCCGAGCGGATCGACCTCAGCGATCTGTCCGCCGCCGGACGCGAGCTCAACCAGTACCGCATCATCGACAGGCCCGCGGTGTGGTCGCTGAAGAAACAGGCCTTGGAACGCATCTGGCAGCAGGTGCGCAATGACACGAACCCCGAGCTGCGCAGCTACTGCGCCCGCCGGGGCCACGTGCTGCGAACCTTTGCCGCCTGGTGCGCGATCGCCGAGCACCAGGACTCGTCGGACTGGCGCAGCTGGCCTGAGGAGCTGCATCATCCCGGCTCACAGGCGGTGAAGCAGTTCACCCTCGAACACCGCGACCGTGTGCTCTTCTACATCTGGTGCCAATGGGTGGCCGATCTGCAGTACGCCCAGGCCTGCACCAGCGGAGTCGAGGTCATCGCCGATCTGGCGGTCGGATTCGACCTCAACTCGCAGGACGCCTGGGCCTACCAGGACGAGCTCTGCTTCGATTTCGAGATCGGCTGCCCGCCCGACCTGCTCAACCCCGAGGGCCAGCGATGGGGCCTGCCCCCCTTCCAGCCGCAGAAACTCGTCCAGGCCGGCTTCGTCCCCTTCATCGACATGCTGCGCGAGGGACTGGCGCACGCCAAGGCCCTGCGGGTGGATCACGTGATGCAGCTGTGGCGGCTGTACTGGATTCCGGTGGACGGCTCGGCGTCCGAGGGCGTGTACGTGAACTATCCCGTAGACGCCATGCTCGCCATCCTGCGGCTGGAGGCCGCGCGCGCCGGAGCGTGGGTGGTCGGGGAGGACATGGGCACCGTGCCCAGCGGGGTGCAGCACAGCATGCGCGACATCGGACTGCTGGCCAATCGCTCGGCGAGCCGCACCTCGCCTGCCGATTTCCCCGTGCTGTGCGTGGGCACCTCGTCGACCCACGACCAGGTGACGCTGGCCGGCCTGCTCACCGGCTACGACGCGGATCAGCAGCGCAAGATCGGCAAGGACACCGACTGGGAGGCGTTCGAGCAGTCCCGCCGCGGCGTCGCCGAGCTGGCCGGGATCGACCCGGACAAGCCGTCCGAGCGGGTGACCGAGGAGGAGCTGCATCGGGCGGTGCGGGCGAGGTATCAGTCCCTGGCGGACTCACCGAGCATCATTGTGCTGGCCTCGCTGGAGGACGCCTCGCTGGTGCGAGCACGCCCGAACATCCCGAGCATCGTGGGCAGATATCCCAATTGGTCGATCGCGCTGCCCAGGCCGGTCGAGGAGATCATGATCGGGCCGCTCATCCACGATCTCGCGGGGATTCTGGGTGCCCGTCGCTGAAGGTGCGCCCGGGGGTTCTGCAAGGGGACATCATCGCGTGCACCCCTTCGGAAAACACCAAGTTGTGGTTGCCTTGAGCCATGACACGAAGCCAATACACCTTCGAGAACCCCGTGACGCGATACCCGCAGGTGGAAGCCCCTGAGAAGCATGTCCCCGAGCCGGGCACCGACACGGACCTGGAGCCGCACGCAGACCACGGTGAGGAGACCTATCGGGGGTCCGCAAGGCTGCTGAACCGCAAGGCGCTCATCACCGGTGGCGACTCCGGCATCGGCGCGGCGGTGGCGATCGCTTTCGCCCGCGAGGGCGCGGATGTGGCGATCACCTACCTGCCCGACGAAGAGGACGACGCCCAGCACGTGCGCACCCAGATCGAAACCGCCGGGCGCAAGGCCGTGCTGCTCCCCGGTGATCTCACCGACCGGGACTTCTGCACCCAGCTCGTGAACAAGGCGGTGCGCGAGCTCGGCGGTCTCGACATCCTGGTGAACAATGCCGGCAAGCAGTTGTTCTGCGAGTCCATCGAGGACCTTCCCGACGAGCAGTTCGAGCAGACCCTCAACACCAATGTGCTGGCGATGTTCCGGATCACGAAGGCCGCGATCCCCTACCTCGAGCCGGGGTCGACGATCATCAACACCACCTCGGTGCAGGCCTACCAGCCGTCGCCGCTGCTGCTCGACTACGCGACCACCAAGGCGGCCATCAACGCCTTCACCAAAGCGCTCGCCTCCCAGCTGGCCTCCAGGGGCATCCGCGTCAACGCCGTGGCGCCGGGGCCGATCTGGACTCCGCTGCAGCCCAGTGGTGGCCAGCCCCACGAGAAGCTGGCTCACTTCGGCACCCAGACCCCCATCGGACGCAGCGGCCAGCCGGCCGAGCTGGCGCCGGCCTATGTCTTCCTCGCCTCTGCCGAGTCCAGCTATGTGCTGGGCGCGACGATCGCCGTGACCGGTGGCATGCCGACGCCCTGATCACCGGAGCCTTGCACCGAAGCACCTGAACGCACGGGACACGGGAAGAGCACCACATCAACTCAACCCAACAGCATCACTTGGCGGCTTCGAGCGCCGGCAGATTGCTGTTGATGCCGTCCACCGATGCCTTGGCGTCGCCGAAGAGCATCTCGGTGTTGTCGTTGAAGAACAACGGGTTCTGCACACCGGCGTAGCCGGCATTCATCGACCGCTTGAACACGATCACCCGCTTGGCGTCCCACACGTGCAGCACGGGCATGCCCGAGATGGGCGAGCCCGGTTCCATGGCGGCGGGATTCACGGTGTCATTTGCGCCGATGACCAGGGCGACGTCGGTGTCCTTGAAGTCGTCGTTGATCTCGTCCATCTCCATGACGATGTCGTAGGGCACGTGGGCCTCGGCGAGCAGCACATTCATGTGGCCCGGCAGGCGCCCGGCAACCGGGTGAATGGCGAAACGCACCTCGGTGCCCTGGGCCTGCAGCTTCTTGACCAGCTCGGCCACCGGATACTGCGCCTGGGCGACGGCCATGCCGTAGCCGGGAGCGATGACCACCGAGCTGGCATTGCGCAGCTCCTCGGCGGCGCCTGCGGCGTCCACCTCCTGGATGTCACCCTGCGGACCCGAATCGGCGCTGGCAGAAGCCTGACCGAAGCCGCCCAGGATCACCGAGACGAAGGAGCGGTTCATGGCCTTGCACATGATGTAGGACAGGATCGCGCCGGACGCCCCGACGAGCGCCCCGGTGACGATGAGCACCGACAGGCCCAGGCTGAAGCCGCTGAAGGCCGCGGCCCAGCCGGAGTAGCTGTTCAGCATCGAGATGACCACGGGCATGTCCGCCCCGCCGATGGCCGCCACCAGGTGGATGCCGAGCAGCAGCGAGACCACGGTGAGCAGGATCAGCGGCAGCCAACCGCCGCCGTTGGCGAACCAGATGCCACAGGCGATGATGGCGACCAGGCCACCGAGGTTGAGCCAGTTGCGGCCGGGCAGGGTGAGCGGTGCCGACTTGATGTTGCCGGACAGCTTGCCCCAGGCGATGATCGAACCGGTGAAGGTGACGGCGCCGATGAAGATGCCGATCCACATCTCGTACATCGAGAAGGCGTCGGCGTTCGGGTGCTCGATGTAGGCATTGATGCCCACCAGCACTGCGGCCAGACCGACGAAGCTGTGCAGCTGGGCGACCAGCTCGGGCATGCCGGTCATCTCGACCTTGGCGGCCTTGAACAGGCCGATGGAGGCACCGATGATGATGGCGATGACCATGAGGATCCAGGCGATCGGCCTGGTGTCCTGGTGGGCCATCGACACGGCCGAGGCGATGACTGCCAGCGCCATGCCGAGCATGCCGAAGGCGTTGCCACGCCGTGACGTCTCATGCCTGCTGAGCCCGGCCAGCGCCAGGATGAACAGCAGGCCGGAGACGATGAATGTGGCGTTGATGAAATTGCTGACGCTTGCCTGAAGAAGCACCATCGGTGATCACGCCTTCCTGAACATGTTGAGCATCCGGCGCGTCACCGAGAAGCCGCCGAAGATGTTGATCGATGCGATGAGCACACCGAGCGCGGCGATGATCATGATCGCCGGATTGTCCTTGGGCAGCTGCAGCATCGCGCCGACGATGATGATGCCGCTGATGGCATTGGTGACGCTCATCAGTGGCGTGTGCAAGGCATGCGTGACATTCCAGACCACGTAGTAGCCCACCACGACCGCCACCACGAACACCCCGAACAGCTCCAGGAATGAGGACGGTGCGAAGGTGAGCAGCGCGATGAGCACCAGGGCCAGCACGCCGACGATGGCGAACGACACGTACCAGGGCTTCGGCGGTTTCGCGGGTGCCTCGGCTTTCACCGGAGCAGGCGCCGCGGCAGCGACCGGAGCGGCGGACACCTGGATGGGCGGCGGCGGGAAGGTGATCTGACCGTCCTTGGCCACCGTCATGGTGCGCAGCACCTCGTCGTCGAAGTCGACGACCAGGTGGCCATCCTTCTCGGGGGTGGCGAGCTTGAGAAGGTTCACCAGGTTGGTGCTGTACAACTGGCTGGCCTGGCCGGGCAGCCGGCTTGCCATGTCGGTGTAGCCGATGATCGTGACGCCGTTGTCGGTGGTGTACTTCTCGCCCGGGCGGGTGAGCTCGCAGTTGCCGCCACCGAGTGCGGCCAGGTCGACGATGACCGACCCGGGCTTCATGGTGCTGACCATCTCGGCGGTGATCAGCTTCGGGCTGGGGCGTCCGGGAATGGCCGCGGTGGTGACGATGACATCGACCTTCTGGCACTGGTCCGCGTAGAGCTCGGCGGCGCGCTTGTTGAAGTCGTCGCTGGTCTCCTTGGCGTAGCCGTCGGAGCTCACGCCCTGGTCGGCGCCGGCGGCACGCACGTGCACGAAGGTGGCGCCCATCGACTCGACCTGCTCGGCGGTCTCGGGTCGCACATCGGTGGCATACACCTCGGCACCCATCGAGTTGGCCGCGCCGAGTGCGGCAAGACCTGCCACGCCGGTGCCGATCACGAAGATCTTTGCCGGAGGGACCTTGCCCGCCGCGGTGACCTGGCCACCGAAGGTACGTCCGTAGGCATAGGCAGCCTCGACGACCGACCGGTAACCGGAGATGTTGGCGGTGGAGCTCAGCGCGTCCATCGACTGGGCGCGGCTGATGCGGGGCACCATGTCCATACTCATGCCGGTGACACCGGCCTTCTGCAGGGCCTCGACCAGGCCGGGGTTCTCCCGGGGGTGCAGGAAGGTGATGAGGGTGGCGCCCGCGTGCATTGCGGACAGTTCCTCGACGCTGGGCTCGTTGACCGCGAGCACGATGTCGCACCCCCAGACGGTGGCGGTGTCGGCCAGCTGCGCGCCGGCCGCTTCATATTCGTGGTCGGGGAGAGAGGCCCGCTCACCTGCACCGTGCTCGACAACAACCTCGTAGCCCAGTGTGGTGAGTTGGGGCAATGTCTTCGGGGTGGCGGCGACCCGGCGTTCGCCGGGCAGCGATTCCCTCGGAATGCCTATTTTCATGGGGCTGAGATTACCGGCGGCCTCGGACACGCCTCACACCGCCACGGCTGCTCCCTGTGAGACGCTCACCGGAAGCCCGAAATCGCTTGTCGCAGCCCATATTCCGGAGGCCTTCAGTCCTGTGCCCGCCAAGGAGTGAGCCACCCGGTGTGACGTGCCGATCCGTGGCACCTGGTATGAGTTGCGGGCAGGATTGTCAGCCGGAATTCCTCCGCACCGCCGTCCAGACCTTCCATGAGCGCGACTGGTCCAGTCAGAGCGGACAGGAATCGACTGGATTCCGCCCTGGTGGCGACTTTCTGGTCCTGGGGCCACCGCGCGATGGATTTCGCACGCAGTGCGGCGGGCACTTCTTCTGCAGGACCGCCGGAACCTGGCTCAGGCGACCGCCGAGTCAAGTTCTTGCCCGGACTCGGGAACAGCCACCGGCTCCAGCAATGGGATACGGGTGGCCCCCTTCTCAGGCTCCAGCCACACCTGGCCGCCATCCTCAAGGCCCAGAGCCCTGGCGAAAGTCCTTGTCAGGTTGACTGTGACATTCCGGGAGTCATCGACCGCACCCTCGGGGCGCACGCTCAGCCGCACCTCGAAGCCGACCCGCATCGACCGTTCGATGGTGCCAGCCACGGTGCCCGGCACCGGCGAGGTGTGCACCGTGATGTCGTGCGGCCGGATGAGGTGGCTGTCCAGGGTGGTGACCTCGCCGAGGAAGCTCATCACGAACCGGCTGGCCGGCTCGTCGTACAGCTCCACCGGCGAACCCGCCTGCTCCACGCGCCCGTGATTGACCACGATCACCTGGTCGGCGAGTTCGAGCGCCTCTTCCTGGTCGTGCGTCACGAACAAGGTGGTCACGTGCACATGCTCGTGCAGCCGGCGCAGCCACTCGCGCAGCTCCTTGCGCACCTTGGCGTCCAGGGCACCGAAGGGCTCGTCGAGCAGCAGCACCTTGGGCTCGATGGCAAGTGCACGAGCCAGTGCCATGCGCTGGCGCTGGCCGCCGGACAGCTGGGAGGGCAGCCGGTCCGCGAACTGGTCGAGGTGCACCAATTCCAGCAGCTCTTTCACCTTCTGCTCGATCTCATCCTTGGGCTTGTGCCGGATCGACAATCCAAAGGCCACATTCTTGGCCACGGTGAGGTGCTTGAAGGCCGCATAGTGCTGGAACACGAAGCCGATGTTGCGCTTCTGCGCCGGCATGTCGGTGGCGTCCACGCCCTCGATGCTCACTGTGCCGGTGTCGGCCTCCTCGAGACCGGCGATGATACGCAGCAGGGTGGTCTTGCCGCCACCCGAGGGCCCGAGCAAAGCAGTGATCTTGCCCGACGGGATGCTCAGGTTCACGTGTGACAGGGCGACGAAGTCCCCGAAGTTCTTGTTGATGTCCTGGATCTCGATACTCATGCCTTGTCCTCCTTGGGACGAAGAAGTGTGACGACTGTGATGCAGACGACTGCCACCAGGGTGAGCAGCAGGGACACGGTGTACGCGGTCTGCTGCTCGAAGTTCTGGTAGGTGTCCTGCACGACAAGGGTTGAGGTCTGGGTCTGCAGCGAGATATTCCCGGAGACCACTTTGACGGCCCCGAACTCGCCAATCGAACGCGCCAGCGTGAGCACGACGCCGTAGACCACGGCCCACTTGATACCTGGCAGGGTGATCCGCCAGAAAGACTGCCATCCGCTGGCGCCCAGGCTCGTGGCGGCCACCTCCTGGTCGTCGCCTATTTCGGTGAGCACGGGGACGACCTCCCGGATCACCAGCGGCAGTGCCACGAAGGTGGTGGCAAGCACGATGCCCGGTGTGGCGAAGATGATCTGGTAACCGGCCGAGTACAGCCAGCTGCCCACCGGCGAATCACGCGAGTACACGAGCATCAGTGCGAGACCGACGACAGGCGGGGAGACCGACAGCGGCAGGTCGAGCAGCACCGACAGCACCCCCTTGCCCGCGAAGTCATAGCGCACCAGCAGCAACGAGATGCCGACGCCGAAGACCAAGTTGCACAGCACCGACCAGAAGGTCGCCTGAGCGGTGAGCTGAAGGCTGTGCTGCACCTCAGGGCTGGAAAGCGAGGTCATGATGGCCTGCCAACCCGGCGCGAAGGTGCGCTGCGCGACGATGAGGATCGGCCACACGACGAGCAGGGCCACATAGACGATCGCCACCAGCCGAAGCATCCACTTGACTGGACCTGGTTCACGAATCACGACGATCCACCGTTCTGCGTAGCACATCGAGGGCGACGATGACGGCCGCGGCGATGATCAGCATGCCTGTGGCCAGCGCCGCGGCAGAGGCCATGTCGCCATTCTCAATATGAGTCAGCATCCGGACGCTGACCACCTCGGTCTTGTTGGGGAGATTGCCGCTGAGAAGCACCATCGATCCGTATTCGCTGATCCCGCGGGCGAAGGAGAGCGCCGCTCCCGAGGTGATCGCGGGGATGAGGCTGGGCAGCACGATGCGGCTGAAGGTGACGAGGGCACCGGCGCCCAAGCAGGTGGCAGCCTCTTCGACATCGGTTTCCAGCTCCTCCAGCACCGGCTGCACCGACCTCACGACGAAGGGCAGGGTCACGAAGGCGATGGCCAGACCGACCGACCAGCGGGTATTGGCGATGTTGACACCGAGCGGGGAGCTGTTCCCGTACAGGGACAGCAGCACAAGGCCGGCCACGATGGTGGGCAGCGCGAAGGGGACGTCGATGACAATGTTGAGGACCGAGTGTCCCCAGAACCGGTCCCGCACCAACACCCAGGCGATGATCGTCCCGAGGACGACGTTGAGTGCGGTGACCACCAGGGAAACCGTCACGGTGAGCCCGATCGCATTGAGCGTCTGGGCATTGGCGAGGGCGGCGATGAAATTTGCCAGGCCGCCCGCGGCGGATGTGCCGACGACCACTGCGAGCGGGATGAGCACCAGAATGCTGAACCACACCACCGCAATGCCGAGACCCAGGCCTGAGGTCTTGGTCAGCTTGCGACGCGGATTCATGGTGCGCCGACGGGATTTCTTCGTGGGCTGCTGGTCATCATGGAGCGACGGGTCCGGATCCGCCACGACGGCGGCTGTGACACTCATGACTTCCCCGCCTGGGACAGCGCCTGGGTCACAATTCCGGAATCGCCGAAGAACTTGGTGTTGGCCGCCGCCCAGCCACCGAAATCTTTGTCGATCGTGAAGAGGTGCTCGGGTGTGGGATAGGGATTGTTCGCGTCGTTGACCCCCTTGATACCCGTGGGGGCCTTGCCGATGAGCGGACGGAATCCGTACTGGGCGTATATCTGCTGAGCAGGTTCGGAAAGTACGTAATCGAGCCAGGGTTTTGATGGCGCCGAGGAATTCACAGTGACGGCACCGGGATTTTCGATGAGCAGGGTGTCTTCGGGGATCAGATAATCGAAGACCCCCGCCTGCTGCTGGCGGGCATAGATGGCCTCGGTCTCGTAGGAGAGCAGGACATTCCCGGTGCCGCCGGTGAAGGCTGTGGTGGCGTCCCGGCCGCTGCCGGGCAGCGAGACGGTATTCTTCAGCACCTGGTTGAGGAATGTCTTGGCGTCATCTTCGCTGCCCCCCAGGGACGCGATGTGCGCCCAGACGGCGAGGATGTTCCATCGCGCCGAACCGGATGAGCTGGGATTGGGTGTGACGATTTGCACACCGGGCTTGGTGAGATCATCCCAGCCGGTGATGCCCAGCGGATTTCCCGGGCGTACCCCGACGGCCACCAGTGTCGTCGTGACGATTCCCTTGTAGGTGCCCGAATCCCAGTCCTTCGCGACCAGACCCTTGTCCAACAGGCGGGTGACATCGGAGCCGACGGAGAAGTGCACGTAGTCGGCTGCCTGACCGTTGGCAACATTGCGGCTCTGGTCTCCGGAGGCCCCGTAGGAGGTCTGGAAGGAGGTCCCGGAACCGGCACTCGTCTTGTTGAACGCTGCGCTGACCGCCGAGTTGGCAGCGGCTGGAGTGGAGTAGCCGACCAGTTTGACAGTGCCCGACGCCGCGCTGGCGCCGCTTTGGCCCTTCGGGACGTTGGAGCAGGCGGCCAGTCCCACTGCGGGAAGCAGGGCAGCGGTGGTGGTCAGCAGTGAACGCCGAGTGATCATGTATCGATATCCTTTGGAGATGAGCGGAGATTTCTTGGGGGTCAAATTCTCCGTGAAGATTTCTTAGGGGTACTTAACGCGGATTGTGCGCAGATGGCTTCCAGTCCGGACTCAAACTCCTGATGACCGAATTGAATCAAAACTTGTCTGGTCTGGTCATTCCGGAGACGTGAAGACAGGAACCGGATATGGCGCACATGGAAGTGACCGTTGAGGTCAACAGCACGCTGGACACAGACAACACAGCGCGCGGCGCGACACGGGCGCAATTCGCAGCTGTTCAGTCATGGGCTCAACCATAACTCATGACGGCCAGATCGCTAGCAGTGCCCATCTGATGGAGGCACCTGTCAGTGTGTGCTTCCCCTCTGCTGTGGCCGTTCCGAGGTGACGCTGCCGTGGGGTTTCCGGACGAACCGTGCAGGACCACCCCGCGATCGCACGCACGACCAATTCGATGCCCTCGTGGTCGATGCCCTCGTGGCCGACGCGGGATGGACTCCACACGGTGCGGGTAACCGACCACCGTCGTGGGACAGCCATCGGGCACGACCGGATGGATCGCGACCCATGCACACCGCCCACCGTCCTGCCCGCGGACGTCAGCAGAGGCGCCCGAGTCCGCTGCTACAGTGGACGCCGTGTCGTCCGACCAGCAGCCCAGTTTCCAGGGGCCCTCTGTCGCTGGCGGCATGTGTTGTCGCGCTGCTTGATCGCGCGCCCAGCACTTGGATCATTCCCCCCCAACCATGCCGCCGGGCCCGCGCGCCCGGCCGTGTGACCACGCTCCCCGGACGCATGGGCCAAGACCGAGAGCTCAATGATGACCACCATTACTCACAAGAGACGCCCCGAGGGCCAGTGGGCCGTCGACGGCCACGATCCGCTCAACGCCAACGAGGTCTTCAAGGCCGCCGACAACGGGCTTCACGTCCGTGAGCGGGTCCTCACCGAGTACGCGAAAAAGGGCTTCAAGTCCATCCCCGATGACGATCTCAACGGCCGGCTGCGCTGGTGGGGCGTCTACACCCAGCGCAAGCAGGGCATCTCGGGCGGACGCACCGGAACCGTCGCCCCCGAGGACCTCAACGATTCCCACTTCCTGATGCGGGTGCGCATCGACGGCCAGCCCATCACCACCCGCCAGCTGCGGGTGCTGGCCGGCATCTCCACAGAGTTCGCCCGCGGCTCCGCCGACATCACCGATCGGCAGAACCTCCAGCTGCACTGGATCGACATCGAATCGATCCCCGAGATCTGGCGCCGCCTCGAGGCCGTCGGCCTCACCACCGTGCAGGCCTGCGGCGACACTCCGCGCAGCTTCCTCGTCTCCCCGGTCGCCGGTGTCGCGGCCGACGAGATCATCGATCCGCTCCCGGTCGCCAAAGCGATCCGCGAGCGCTACATCGGGCGCGAGGAGATCTCGAATCTGCCGCGCAAGTTCAAGACTGCGATGACCGGCTCCCCGAGCCTGGACGTCCTGCACGAGATCAATGACATCTCGTTCGTCGGCGTGGTGCACCCCGAACTCGGCCCTGGCTTCGATCTTTGGGCCGGTGGCGCGCTCTCGGTGGCCCCGAAGCTGGGCAAGCGGCTCGGCGCCTTCGTCACCCAGGAGCAGGCCCCCGAGGTCTGGTTCGCGATGATCCGGCTGTTCCGCGAGTACGGCTACCGCCGGCTGCGCGCCAAGGCCCGGCTGAAGTTCCTGATGGCCGACTGGGGCCCTGAGAAGTTCCGCCAGGTCCTGCAGGACGAGTTCCTCGGCTACCAGCTGCCCGATGGCCCAGCACCCGCCCAGCCCACCGGGCCGAGCGACCACATCGGCGTCCACGACCAGAAGAACGGCAAGAAGTTCGTCGGCTTCGCCCCTGTCGTGGGCCGGCTGAGTGGCGGGATGCTCGGTGACATCGCCACGGCCGCCGAGGCCGCCGGCTCGCACCGCGTGACCTTCACCCCGCAGCAGAAGCTTGTCGTGCTGGACGTCTACAAGACCAAGGTGAACAAGCTGCTGTCCACCATGGAAGACATCGGCCTCACCGCGAACCCGGGGCCGTTCCGCCGCGCCACGCTGGCCTGCACCGGCCTGGAGTACTGCAAGTTCGCCTTCGTCGAGACCAAGGCACTGGCCCGCAGGACCATCGAGGACTTGGACAGGCGGTTCGAGGGTGTGGAGCTGCCCGCCCCGATCACGCTGAACATCAACGGCTGCCCCAACTCCTGCGCACGCATCCAGATCGCGGACATCGGCCTCAAGGGACAGGTGGCACCAGACGACGCGGGCAAGACCCAGTTCTACTTCCAGGTGCACCTGGGTGGTGGCCTCGAGTCGCTGGATCGCGGCGAGGCGGGTCTCGGGCGCACCCTGCGGGGCCTGAAGATCTCCGTCAAGGAGCTGCCTGACTATGTGGAACGCGTCACCAGGAGCTTCCTGGCAGAGCGCAGCAGCGATGAGACATTTGCCCAGTGGGTTCAGAGAGCAGAGGAGGACAGCCTGCGATGAGCGACACGAGTGCACGGACCGCGAGCCCGGAGGCGCCGACCGGACAGTCGGCCGGTCCCAGCCCAGCTGAGCAGCTGGCGGCCCAGCGAGAGGCGGCCAAGCAGCGGATCGCCAACCGCGCGGCAGCCAAGAAACAGGCCGAGGCCGGGAAACCCGAGAGCCGTTTCGAGAGCCATGGCCCCGGCCGGCGCCGGTCCGCAGCCGAATTGAAGTACATCGCCGATGAGGCCGCCGTCGCGCTCGCCGATGCCTCTGCCGAGGACGTCGCGCTCTGGGCACACGAGCAGTTCGGTGAGGCCATGATCGTGGCCTGTTCGATGGCCGGCGACACGGTGCTGCCGCACCTGATCGCGCAGTACTCCCCAGGCGTCGACGTGCTGTTCCTCAACACCGGCTACCACTTCGCCGAGACCATCGGCACGCGCGACGCGCTGGAAGCCGCGGTCGACGTGAACATCATCGATGCACTGCCCGAGCTGAGCGTCGCCGAGCAGGACGCCGAGTACGGCGAGAAGCTGTATGCGCGCAATCCCACGCTGTGCTGCAAGATGCGCAAGGTCGAACCGATCAACCGCGAGTTGGCCGGCTACGAGGCCTGGGTCACCGGCATCCGTCGCGAGGACAACGCCTTTCGCTCCCACGCACAGCTGGTCGAGTGGGACGAGACGCACCAGATGGTCAAGCTCAATCCGCTTGCCGCCTGGAGCTTCGACGACATGACCAGGTACGCGTCCGAGCACCAGGTGCCCGTCAACCTGCTGCTGACCGAGGGCTACCCGTCGATCGGCTGCGAGCCCTGCACCAAGCCGGTCGCCCCCGGCGAAGACCCCCGCTCCGGCCGTTGGGCGGGCGTAGCCAAGACAGAATGCGGGATCCACCTGTGACCACAACATTGAATACCAAACCGCTCACCCACCTCGCAGTCCTCGAGGGCGAGGCCATCCACATCATCCGCGAGGCGGTGGGCGAGTTGGAGAGGCCTGTCCTGCTGTTCAGCGGCGGCAAGGACTCGGTCGTCATGCTGCACCTGGCATGCAAGGCCTTCTGGCCGGGCAGGGTGCCCTTCCCGCTGCTGCACGTGGACACCGGCCACAACTTTCCCGAGGTGCTCGACTACCGAGACGCTGTCGTCCGGAAGCTGGGCCTCAAGCTCGTGGTGGCCAAGGTGCAGGACTACATCGACGACGGTCGTCTGCAGGAGCGCGCCGACGGCACCCGCAACCCGCTGCAGACCCAGCCACTGCTGGACGCCATCGCCGAAAACCGCTTCGACGCCGTCTTCGGCGGTGGTCGCCGCGACGAGGAGAAGGCTCGCGCCAAGGAGCGCGTGGTGAGTCTGCGTGACGAGTTCGGCCAGTGGGATCCGCGGAATCAGCGTCCCGAGTTGTGGAATCTGTACAATCCGCGGCACCGCGTCGGCGAGCACGTGCGGGTGTTCCCGTTGTCGAACTGGACAGAGCTCGACGTGTGGAACTACATCGCTGCGGAGAACATCCAGTTGCCGAGCCTGTACTTCTCGCACGACCGCGAGGTCTTCGAGCGCAATGGCATGCTGCTGCCGGTCTCGCCAGTCACCCAGCCCTGCGACTGCGAAGAGGTCGTGACCCGCCGGGTGCGCTACCGCACCATCGGCGACATGTCCTGCACCGGGGCCGTGGAGTCCGATGCCGAGACCATCGACGACGTGCTCGCCGATGTCGCCACCACGACCATCACCGAGCGGGGTGCCACCCGCGCCGACGACAAGCTGTCCGAGGCCGCCATGGAGGACCGCAAGAAAGAGGGCTACTTCTGATGAGCACCGACACCGTTCCCGACTCCGTCGCTGCCGCCCTGCAACCCCGGGTGCTGCTGCACCTGGCCACCGCCGGGTCCGTCGACGACGGAAAGTCCACCCTTGTCGGACGCCTGTTGGCCGATTCGAAGTCGATCCTGGCCGACCAGCTCGCCGATGTCGAGCGGGTGTCGAAAGCCCGCGGTCTGGGTCATGTCGACCTGGCGCTGCTCACCGACGGCCTGCGCGCCGAGCGCGAGCAGGGCATCACCATCGACGTCGCCTACCGCTACTTCTCCACCGCCGAGCGCTCCTACATCCTGGCCGACTGCCCGGGGCATGTGCAGTACACGCGCAACACGGTGACCGGCTCATCGACCGCCGATGTGCTCGTGCTGCTGATCGACGCTCGCCACGGCGTGTTGGAGCAGACCCGCCGTCATCTGGCAGTCGCCGCGCTTCTGCGAGTGCCGCAGGTGATCGTGGCCATCAACAAGATCGACCTCGTCGACTTCGACCAGAGCGTTTACGACGCCATCTCGCAGGACGTACGCCAGGTTGCCACCGAGCTGGGCATCAGCAGCATTGTGACCATCCCCACCGCGGCACTCGGCGGTGACAATGTGGTGCACGTGTCGGCGAACATGCCCTGGTACCAGGGGCCGAGCCTGCTGGAACTACTCGATTCGCTGGTTCCTGTGAACGACGACATCGAGGGTTTCCGCTTCCCGGTGCAGCTGGTGCTGCGTCCGCAGTCCGGCGCCATCGACCCCAGCTATGCCGAGTACCGCGGCTATGCAGGGCAGGTTTCGGCCGGCCGAGTTCGTGTCGGCGACGAGGTGGTGGTGCTGCCCAAGGGCCTGCACTCCACTGTGGTCGGCATCGACCTCGCCGCCGAGCAGCTGGACGAGGCGGTGGCCGGGCAGTCGGTGTCCCTGCGGCTGGCTGATGAGATCGACGCGCCGCGCGGCACGCTCATCTCGTCCGCTGCCGATGCGCCGAAACCGGTGAAGAATGTCGACGCGATGCTGTGCTGGGTGGGCGAGCAACCGCTGAAGCCCGGTGCGCGGGTGCTGCTGAAGCATGGCACCACCACGGTCAAGGCGATTGTGTCCGAGCTCACCGCGAAACTGGAGCTGGAGACCATGAGCCCGGCGCCGAGCGACACCTTGGAGCTGAACGACATCGGCCGGGTGAGTATCCGCCTGGCCGGGCCCGTGATGGCCGAGAGCTACCAGAAGACCCGCCGCGGGGGTGCATTCGTTCTCGTGGATCCCCAGTCGGGGTGGACCCTTGCCGCCGGCATGGTGCAGGGCGATGAGGGTTTCGGCGGCACTTTCGCCGCTGAGCCCTCAGACGACTGGAGTTTCTGAGTTCCTGTTACGCGGTGGACGCGGGTGGGGCCCAGGGGGCCCTGCCCGCGTTTTCGCATGTGGGTGTCAGGCGTCCGGCGCGAAACCGCGCGGAATCCATCCCAGGATCAGCACTCGGCCGGAGTGGCCGGCCCCTCCTCGGCCCTCGCAGCGTCGAGGTCGTTCAGCATGGCGACGCGCTCGGCGTGGCGTCCCCCGGCGAATTCGGCATTCAGATAGGAGTCGACGATGTCCTCGGCAAGCCCCGGCCCGACCACGCGTCCACCGAGCGCGATCGCATTCGCCTCGTTGTGGGAACGCGCCATGTGCGCGGAGTACACGTCGGACACGATGGCGCACCGCACACCGGGCACCTTGTTCGCGGCGATGCCGATACCGATGCCGGTGCCGCACACCAGGATGGCGACCGCGGCTTCCCCGGCCACAACCTTGCGTGCGGCAGCCGCACCATAGGTGGGGTAGTCGGTGCTCTCGCGGCTGTGAGTACCCACATCGATCACGTCATGGCCGAGCTGCGCGACGTGCTCCTTCAGAATTTCCTTCAGTTCGAAACCAGCATGGTCACTGCCCATGGCGATCCGCATGCATCCCCCTCAAATAAGCCCGAACCATTGTTGCGCGTCGGCTTGGCTGACCGCGAATCGGAACCGGTCAAAAGATGATCATTTGCTCATGAGAGCGCGGCGCCCGGTGTCGCTGGGTCGTCCCACACCGCTAGCCAGCGCCACATGCGCACTCGCTGAAAGCTCGCCCCGGGCAACGCCGCCTGGACAGTTGCTCGTGTGGTGGACCAGTTCAACTCGGCGGGTTCCTTGAGGGTATCGGGTTCCCAGCGCTTCATGCGGGTACGCATCCAGGTGTTGACCACCAGGTCTCGCAGGTCGGCGGCGACGTCCTGGGGACGCCAGTCCCAATGCGCCAGGCCGAGTATCACGATGCGGCCTCCGGGGCGGAGCACTCTGTGCATTTCGGTGAGCGCCAGCCGAGCGTTCATGTGATGCAGGGCAGCCACGCAGACCACGGCGTCGATGCACCCCGCCGGATAGGGAATCTGCTGGCCGTCGGCAAGCACGAAGTGAGTTCCTGGCGAGTCCTTGGGCAGCACCGACGCATCCATGTCGAGACCGATCACCTCATGCCGGAAGGTACTGCCACCGGGCGCAGCAGCAGCTCGGTCATGTCCAGTGCCTTGAACAGGCTGGGTTGCGTCGTGGACATCGAGAGGGCTGTCAGTTTCAACTGGTGCCAGATTCTGGGCCGCTCCGGCCCCGCCGTCTCTGCTGGGAATCTCCTGGTCATCCGAAGGGCCAGTCCCAGGGGCCCCAGACGACGATCCGCCACCAGCAGCACCCTGCGCGACGCCGGTGTCCCCCGTCGCCAAATAGCGCGCCAGCGTGCCCTCGCCGCAGCCCACGTCCAGTACCAGGTGGCGGCCCTCCACCAGCTCCGCGATGCGCGGGTAGTAGTGGGTGTTGTGGTTCCAGCGCTGCGCGAAGGGATGTGGATCACTCATCACGGCTCACCACCACACACGTCATGCGACGCCCCGGCCAATGAGGGTGCCGATTCCGAAGGTGACGCCCATGGCCACGAAACCGCCGACAACATTGCGGATCGTGGCAGCCCGAGCAGGCGAATGCCCCAGTTTCGAACTCACGATTCCCGTGACCGCCAGCGCAATCGCCACGGCGACCACCGTCGCCCACAGCCGTGCCCATGGCGGCGACAACAGGATGAAGACCAGCGGCACCAGGGCACCCACCGAGAAACTCACCACGCTGGCGAGGGCAGCTTGCCATGGGTTCGCGAGCTCCTCCATGTCGATACCGAGCTCCACCTCGGCGTGGGCTGCCAGTGCATCGCGCGCGGTCAATTCCTCGGCGACCTTCGTCGCGAGCTCGTGGGACAGACCCTTTTCCTCGTACATCCCGGTCAACTCGGCCAGTTCACCCTCCGGGTCCGTGGCGAGTTCCTGCTTCTCGGTGGTGATCATGGCGCGCTCCGAGTCGCGCTGGGTGCTCACCGATATGTACTCCCCAGCACCCATGCTCAACGCACCGGACACGAGTCCCGCGACGCCGGCAACCAGGATGACCTGCACGTTGGTGCTGGCGCCTGCAACGCCCATCACGAGACCTGCCGTCGACACGATGCCGTCGTTGGCGCCGAGCACCCCTGCCCGCAGCCAGTTCAGCGTGTTGGCCGAAGTTTGGTCGGCATCCTCCGGGTGCGGTATGTGGCGCGTGCTCGCGCCCTGCTTCCTGTCAGCCTGCTTCCTGTCAGCGCCGTCTTCGGTCATCATCCATCCTCACCAACATCGTCATGGGAAGCCAGGTGGCGAACCCGAAAGTGCATCAGGGCGATCCCATGGCTCCCGGCATCTGGCCTGCTGCTGAGGCGCTCCGCCGAACAATTGTGCCATCCTGGATCGCTGGTCCTTCACCGTGGGATGCCGGGCGGGAACTTCGATTGTGCCTTCCCGGAGCTGATATGGCGACGACGATGCGAGCGGCCATCTGGTGCGCACATCTGCTGAGCTGGTGACCGACCCGCAGAGCGGCGAACCGGAGATGACCTCCTGTGCAAAAGGCCGTGCAACAGCACCTGCGTGAGGGCTGACAACCATTTCTGAACCAATAATTGACATATGCCAGATATCAGGCACGATTACCGCTACCATCAGCGGGCTCTTCCTTCAACCAGGACGGCGAGAATCAGTTCGCAACAACTGCATACCAGGGAGTTCCTCTGGCAAGGGCGGATACCTTCCTTCCAGGAACATCATCTGATGGCCGCGCTGCCTGATTGGCGCAAACCACACGCCGCTGGTTTCAGAGACTTGCCAGCCACCTGAGCCCCGTCCGGGTCCTGGAATGGTCCTACCTCTACGTAGGTTCCGCACCTGCAAGACTTCTGTTCTATGGTGGTTGGTGCAGTGACGCCTTGGAGGTGTCCTGCGCCACTGAGGCGGCGCAGGCTCACTGTGCAGAACCAGCGGCACCTCGATTGTCGAAGCCGCCCGCCCCAAGGAGTTACACGTGACATCCGGACAAATTAAACCAATTAAACCGTCATCCGGACAAATCATCACGATCAAACGCACCCACCCAATGCTGTGGGTGGTATCAGCGGTAGCAATCGCACTTCTTGCGTTGGCTCCAGACATCCACTTGTCCAAGCCGTACCTCATCGCTGCCATGGCAGTCGTGATCGGCATCACTGTTTTGATGCTGGTGAGGGGACGATATGACGCGGCACCATTTCATGCCGGGGCCCCTGATGCACTGCGCGGCATCGGAGGCCTCTTGGCGAAGATGTCGCCCACTGTCTTGTTGATGATTGTCTTCCCGCTTGTCATCACGCGTATTGATGCGCAGGATGTGAATTCGGTCCAAGCTGGAAGTGTTTTCCTGGCTGTATCCGTCACCGTGCCATGGATGAGTCAGGCCGTCTGTGTTGCGTTCTACAGATACTTCTGGGATCTCAAGGACCAGCGTGATCCGCATCTGGTTGCAGGGCGGGTCCTCGCATTGTGGCCCAACATCGTTTTGGCAACGCTGCCGGTGGCCGCGATCTTCATGGTGGTCGTCGAAGCCATCACCCACTGGCCACCAGCGGCATTTCTCTACGTGATGTTCGGCATTATCGCCCACGCATTCTTCGCACAGTCGCAAGTCGTCATCAATCAGGCTCGGCTCGATGTCATGCTGGTGGTTTCCTGGGCCGCTTATGCAGCAGTCATCTTCATCGCACCTCAGCTCTGGCTGCTGGCACCGATCGCAGGCACCATCCCAAATGTGGCCATCCTGCTCGCCGTGAGTTCAGATGTGCACTGGCACCGGCCGTCGGCCAAGGAATTCCGAGGATACATAACCGACACTGCGCGTGGCTTCCTCACCGGATCGGTCCTGTGGGCGGACAAGGTCGTGGTCCTCCTCATGACGCAATCCGCCATGGGCATCTTTGACATGTATCTGGCTCTGGTCCCTGCCGTACTCGCGTACAGCTACTACTTTGCACAACTCGCCCCAAATCTTGATCTTGCCGTGGAGCAGGCCAGTGGTGCGGTGCAGAGAAGCGGGACCAAGGAGTTGCGCAGGCAGGCGAATCTCGTCTCTGATGTGGTGGGCCACGCAATTGCCCGCACGTTGGCGGTTGCCGCTGTCGCAGCACTTGGCCTGCACCTGTTGCTCCAGGTGATTGGCGGGCCCCAGCTGCCCCTTGGTCTCTACATCGGGCCGATCGCGGCCCTGGTCGTGACAATCCTTTGCTATCACCTTGAATACATCCAGCATCGCGGTTGGGCCTGTTGGCTCGCCGGCATCCATCTGCTGGCCGTGTTCGCCTTGCTCGTCCCCCCGGTGAGTTCGACCATTTGGTTCGTCATTGCTGTGGATGTCGTGTTGTCCATAGTCGGTTACATCCGCACACGTCAAGTCTGGGGGAGCATTCCCTATCAGATGTTCTGGCGATTCGCCATGCAATGGTGAGCGCCGCCTGTCCCAGCGCTCTGAATCTTTACCGGCAAGGAGAATCAAGTGACTTACAGCCGCACTGAATTCTGCGACGTGGACGTGTGCATTGTCATGGAGTCCACTTACCCATACCTGAAGGGTGGGGTGTCCGCTGTCGTCCATGACATCATCAGCATGAATCCCGACATCACTTTCGGGATCATCCACATCACGTGGGATGAGAACTCACCACTGAAGGATCTGTACGAGGTCCCGGAGAATGTGAAGTGGGTGAAGGTTCACTTCCAGAGCTTTCAAACCAATCGGAAAGCGTTGCTGTCCCTCGGCCCTCGTGACCTACCAACCGGCTCACGCGCGCGACGCGACCTCGCCAATCGCCTTCTCGACGCATTGGCCGCCGTCCAGCAAGACGATGTTGAACCCTTGTGGTCTCTGTATGACGATGGCGTGAACCCCCGGACGAGGAAATTCCGCATCTGGCCATTGCTGGGCACCAAAGAATTCATGGATGTGGTCATCGATCGCTGGAATGCCCTGGGAATGTCATTGTCGGACTGCTTCTGGGTGCTACGCGACTTCTTCTCCTTGGCCTATGCCATTTTGGACCATGATTTCCCGAAGGCGAAGGTTTACCACGCACACACCACTGGCTATGCGGCAGCGACCGCTGCAGCCGCAGCGCGCCAGAATGGCACTCATTTCCTGCTGACCGAACACAACCTCTACATTCGCGACACCGTCAACGAGCTCCTCGACCGCAACATGGCGCTGCCGTTGCTACGGGAGGACTACAAGATCTTCGAGGCCACGCCCAAGCAGCGCGCCTGGATGACCTGGTGGATCGAGATGGGGCCGTTCTGCTACCCGAAGGCCGAGATCATCACCTACCTGTACCCGCTGGCGTTGAGCGAAGCCCGGGCCCTCGGGTCCCCCACCGAACGCGCGATCGTACTGCCGAACGGTATGCCTCTTGCCGAGTTCGAGCCCCGCTATGAGATCCGGAAGGAAATCACTGCCGAGATCGTTGCGCACGGCAAGCAGACGTGGAAGCTGTGCTCTATCGTGCGGATCGTGCCCATCAAGGGCGTGTTGGACCTCATCCATGCGGCGAAGGTCATGATTGACTCGGGCTTCACCAACTTCACCCTCGACGTGATGGGCCCCAAGGAACATGTGCCCGAATACACGGCTGAATGCGAGAAACTCATCGTCGATCTCGGGTTGTCGGACTACGTGCACCTCCTGGGCACCGTCAATGTCCGAAAGCTCATCACCTCCTATGACCTGTTGCTCATGGCGAGCTACAACGAGGGTCAGCCGATTGTGGTGCTCGAAGCGATGGCCAGCGGCATTCCCACGGTCGGAACCGAGGTCGGCGGTATGCGCCAGGTTCTTGATGATGTGCTGATCGACCGTGACGGCACACAACTCGGACCTTGCGGCGTGCTCATTGATGCCGGCGACATCAAGGGAATGGCGAGAGAAACGATTTCGCTTGTCAATGACCTGCCGCGTTACGGCCGCTATGTCGAAATGGCTCATCGTCGTGTCCAGTCAAGCTTCCGTCTGGAAGATGTGATGGCGCGTTACCACGCGCTGTACCGGGCAATCGGACGTATGAACGATCCCAGCGATATAGCACAATTCCTCACCGGTGCGGTGGCGCAGTCGGCCTCTGAAGCAAACGCTGACGACTGGATCTCCTCATCCTCCGCTGACGAAGAAGCGTCGAGGGCGACAGCCATTGTTCCCAGAGTTGAATCTGCCCGGACTCGGGAGGACATCTCTCAGGGCCCGGATGGCAAAGCCGCTCGCGCTTCTGATGAATCCTCGGTCCCGCAGCCAGGTCGGGACGCCCTGTGACCCGTCGCTTCACCGCGTGGGTGCGCTACGGCGATGAGCAGATCCGCGAATCTGAGATTCGGTTTGCCGCCGAACACTGCCGCGTCGCAATCCTCCAGCCATGGGAGACTGTCGCAGCCGCTCAGCTGAAGGCCATGGAGCCGGCCGTGACGGTGCTGGCTTACAAGTGCCTGAGTTCTACCCGCTCCTTCGAGCCGGGTCCCGTTCGCAGTTCAGGAGTGGGGTTCGGGGAGGCCGAGAAGATCGGCGAAGACATGTTCGCCCATCGTGAGGGCTCAGCTGGCAAGACCCGGATCGAGTGGAACGGCTACACCGGCCACTGGCAGATGGCGGTGTGGAACCAGCGATATCGCGACTGCTGGATCCGCAATGTTGTCCGCGAGATCTCTGTGGGACCGTTCGACGGAGTGATGGCCGACAACGACGTCTTCGAGGACTACTACGGAATCCTTCCTCTTGAAGGAGGATACGGAATGCCCGAGGTTCGTGAAGCCTTGGACGAGTTCATCACGCAAGCCGGAGCTGCACTCAACGCGGTTGACAAGATCCTCGTGCCGAACATTGCCGAATCCCGGCGTGAATCCGGCCGTTGGGATCGTCATGCACGATTCGGCGGTGGATTTGAAGAAGTGTGGCTCGCTGCAAGCGCGAATGAACCATTCCCCGCCGAAGTGTGCCATGCGCAGATGTCGCAACTCAACGGCCCTGGCCTCTCCATCATGCGGACTGCTGCCGACGAGACCAACGAGCGCGATCGTTTTCTGACCGCACTGGCTGCGGGTTGGATATTCAGCGGTGGAGGCGACTTTGCCGTCACTGCGACGGACCACGACAGCTACGACGGAGCTCCTTGGCAGCCGGAGGCCGACTGGGATCTCGGTGCGCCGGTCAGCGGCGTCGAGGGAGAGTGCGGATGCTGGTCGCGCACTTTCGAGGATGGCTATGCCGCGGTCAACCTCACCTCCACGCACCACGTCGACCTCACTTTCCCCCCTGAATTCAATGACGGCGCAACGGTCAGATTGCCTCCTCAGCAGTGCATCTTCATGAAGAAACCTCTCGACAACGAATCTTCTTGAACCCGGCTGCGCCCATGACGCTCGGACCGGCGCGGCACACGTGGGGCAACGCTCCGATGTCCTCCGGCGCCCCACGGGACGGCCACCATTGCCCACGTACGTGCACAGCACGCTGGATCCGAACCACCCTGCGGACAGTGACCAACCACCCTGCGGACATTGAACTCAAGCTAAGTTATTCTCAATTATTCTTCAGGTGTATCGCCAGGCTCAGTCATCGCGTGAGATGACCTCCACCCCTCTAACGCAGACCTCCACCACAGGGAGCTCATAGTGCCCAAGCACGCATCGCGTTTGCTCGCCATTGTTCTCGCGCTGTTCGCCATACTCGCTCAGCCCAGCGCTGCGAGAGCCGACCCAGGATCGTGGCAAGCGCTCACCGCCGCATCGGCGCCCACGAGCAACCCATTGAAGGGCTTCATGCCCTTTGCCCCGGAATCGAACTCATCATCTGGGTTGGGGAGCGACGCGCTGCCGTATTCGATGGAATGGTTCTACTTGCCCGTGAACGCAGTGGTGAAGGGCCAGGGCCAATATGACTGGACTGCACTGGACTCTCAGCTCAACGCCATTGCCGGACGTGGGCACCAAGCAGTTTTCCGGTTGTATCTCGATTACCCGGGGCGCGACACGGGCGTACCCCAGTATTTGATAGACGCTGGGATCGACACCAGTCGGCACTACAACGACTATGGGAACAACGGAAAGAGTTTCTCCCCGAATTACGACGATCCTCGCGTGAAGAGCATGATGTTGAATCTCGTGTCCTCGCTGGGACAGCGCTACGACGGCGACCCGAGGATTGGGTTCATCAGCCAGGGCTTGATCGGCTTCTGGGGAGAGGATCACACCTATCCGATGGACGGCTCGGCTTCCCCGGAGAACTGGATGCCTGGGCAGGAAACCCAGTCGGAGGTGATGGAGGCATGGGATGCCGCCTTCCACACCACGCACACCGTGGTGCGCTACCCGGAGTCCTGGAATGCGGGGTCGGCCAGTGGGTACAACGATGATTCTTTCGGCTCGGCCACGTTGACCAGTGCCAGTTGGCACTTCTTGTCGCAGCTGCAGGCTGCAGGCGCAACTGAAAAGTGGGAGGCTGAGCCGATCGGCGGGGAAGTTTATCCCGATATTCAGTCGTGCATGTTTTCATCGGACTGCGCTCCCGATCCAATCCCCACGTCAATTCAGCAAACCCATGTCAGTTGGCTCATCAACCAGCAAGCCTTTGCGCCTGGATATTCCGGCGATGCACGGAACAAGGCTTTGGATTCTCAGGCCGCCATGGGCTATGTCATCCGCCCGACTGAGACGCGTATCAGTGCCGAGGGAGGAACGGCAAGCATCGGGGTTCGTCTCAAGAATGACGGTGTCGCCCCCTTCTATTATTCGTGGCCAATGGAGGTAGCGCTCGTGGACAGCGCCGGGAAAATCTCGGCCAAGAAGACTCTTCCCGGTGATCTGTCAGCAGTGCTTCCCGGTCAAGTCAACGAATTCTCCACCGAGATTTCCCTGAATGGCATTCCCAACGCGTCGTACCACGTGGTGATGCGTGTTGTGAACCCTCTGGAAAATGGGGTTCCGCTCAAATTCGCGGCGGCTGGACAGGACCAGACGCTCACTGGCTGGGACACCCTGGGAACGCTGGCCACCAACAGTGGCAGCGGCAGCACGGAGGCTCAGCCAACCCCTTCGGCTTCAGTCACTCCGTCGAATGACACTTCTACGCCCATTCCCACCGTGACTCCATCTGCAACGACGGCCGCATCCACGGCTCCGATGCCCTCCACCGCCACCGCCACCGCCACCGCCACCACGACTGTCACAATCACTGCCGCACCGCAAACCACCTCTCAACCCGCTTCTCACGACTACAACACGAGTTGGCAGACCACGGACGCCGGCAATACCGTCAATCAGGGCTATGGTTATGGCTACGGCCCGGGCTACAACTACGGATGGGGTCCTGACTACGCATGGGCGTCAGGTGATGGTTGGTCATATGGGCATGGCAATGGGTACTCCTATGCCAACGGGAACGTGAATTGGGATCTGCTGAAGACTATTGGTCATCTTCTTCCCTGACTGAATGTGTGCCCTGATTGGAAGGACGATGGGCACACCGTGAAGCCTTGGCGTATCGTTAACAATCATGGACAGCGACACCGCCTCAGCCGTTGAGAAGACCTCAACAAACCACCAGGTCTCTGCTCGAAGGTGGGTGATATTCGCTATCTTGATAGTTGTCGCTTTAACAAGCGGAATTTTTATCAGCCGATATTTGCCGACAACTTGGACAAATGTTCCCACTGCAGCTCCGCCAGCCGAGACGGCGTTGAAGGGATACATTCCATTTGCTCCGGATCCGAACTCACCACCCGGGTTCAGTGAAGATGCACTTCCCTATTCGATGGAATGGTTCTATCTACCTGTCAATGCCATCGTCAAGGGCGAGAAGCAGTACGACTGGACTGCCCTCGACGCACAACTCAACGCCATCGCCGCCCGAGGACACCAATCCGTATTTCGCCTGTATCTGGACTATCCTGGCCGTGAAACAGGCGTGCCGCAGTATTTGATCGACGAGGGAATCGACACAACCCGGCGCTACGACGATTACAACAACAATGGCATAAGTTTCTCACCCGATTATGATGATCCCCGAATAAAGAACATGATGCTGGACTTGGTCTCCGCGTTGGGGCAACGTTATGATGGCGATCCTCGGATTGGCTTCATCACGCAGGGGCTGATCGGTTTCTGGGGTGAGGGTCATACCTATCCCATGAATGGCTGGGACCTCCCGGAGAATTGGTTGGCCAATCAAGATACTCTGGTTGCTTTGACGAAGCAGTGGGATTCCTCCTTCCACAAGACCCGCACGTTGACTCGCTACCCGGAGACATGGAATGCCCAACTGAACAATGGCTACCACGATGATTCGTTCGGACCGTCCACCTTACCCACCGAGAGTTGGCATTTCCTTTCGATGATGAAGTCAGCCGGGGCCCTTGACAAGTGGCAAACGGCTCCAATCGGCGGCGAGGTCTACCCGGACAGTCAATCGTGCTTGTTTGCGGCGACGAGTTGTGTGCCGTGGATGTCCTATGCAATTCAGCAGTCCCATGTCAGCTGGCTCGTCAACCAGCAAGCTTTTGCCCCAGGAGTGAGCGGTGATTCTCGGCAGAGCGCTCTCGAGTCCGAGGCATCCATGGGCTACATCATGCAGGTAGAAAAGGCCGGCATAAAGACTGAGCTGCAAGGCCCCATCAATGTCGATGTGGTTCTGAAGAACAATGGCGTCGCCCCCTTCTACTACTCATGGCCAATGGACATCGCGCTCCTCAACAAGGCGGGAAATGTCGTGGCCTCAACAGTCGCCAATCGCTCGATCGACAACATCCAGCCTGGTCAGCAGGCCACGGCAGAGGGGACCCTCCAGGTTGAGAAGCTCCCGAAGGACACCTACGAATTGGCAGTGCGGGTGAAGAATCCAGTGAATGGCGGGGTTCCGGTACGGTTCGCCAACCGCGACCAGACGACTGGTTCAGATGGATGGCTCAAGGTGGGTGACTACAAGCGCTGAGGTCGACGGGTTGAGGTGAGCCACTGTGGGATGCTGGGCGGGAACCTCGACTGTGCCTTCCAGGAGCTGATATGGCGACGACGATGCGAGTGGCCCGGCAGATCACCACGCCTGAGCCGGAGTGGACGCGGCGCACCGGCGTCGTGGTGGTCGGTGGCGGCGCTGCAGGCCTCAGCGTGTCGGCCCGGCTGCTGGCCTCCGGGGTGCCCTCGGTGTTGATCAGTCGAGAACGCCTCATCACATCGGCCACCGCCTGGGCAACCTCGCCATTTGACGAGTGGCGCACCCCGCCGGACGTCGAGGCCTTTGTCCGCGAGGGCGCTGGACTGGCCGACCAGACCGCTGCCAAGGATTTCCTCAATGCTGTGCCCCGCGTGCTCGACCAGTTCGACCGCATTGCGGCAGCCATGCCGAGCACCCCTGATCCGCGGCAGGCGGCTGGCATGACGGTGTATCGCACCTTGTCATCGCTGGTTCGCTCCGAGGCCGCCGAGCCCTCGGGCACTCTGGGCATCGACACCGACCGCCGGGCCGTCGATGTGCTGACCGACGAATCCGGCCATGTGGCGGGACTGCGTGTACTCGGCCGCGACGGAGTTGTGGGCGACTACCTGGCGCCCGTCGTGGTGCTGGCCAGTGGCGGTGCCGGCCAGCTGTGGACAGACACCACCACGCCGCGGGCCGCCACCGGCGATGGCCTTGCCATGGCGTTGCGCGCAGGTGCCACCCTGCGAGACCTGGAGTTCGTCTTCTTCACCCCCACCGCGCTCGCCGTCTCGGGCCGGATGGCTCTGCCCGGCGAGCCCCTGGTGGAGCTCGGCTCCACGCTGTGGCGAAACGGCGCGGATCTGGTGGACGGCGACCAGCAGCCGATCTGGTCGGAGTCGCTGCCGCCGCATTCGCCGTGCGAACTGGCTGTCGCGGTGGCCGACGCCCGGGCCGCAAAACATCGCGATATTTATCTGGACACGCGCATTCTCGGCGAGGACGCCTGGGATTCCGATGACTATTTGTCTACCGCCCGGGCCTGCCGAGAGCACGGTGTCGACCCGGCTCATGTGCCGGTGCCCGTCCGGCTGGCCACCCAGACGATGATCGGCGGGATCGCGGTGGATGCCCATGGCGCAACCTCGGTGCCCGGGCTGCGGGCTGCCGGCGAGGCCAGTTGCACGGGAGCGATGGGCGCCGAGGGCCCGGCCAATGTGTCTCTGCTGCAGGCGCTGGTCACCGGTGATGCGGTCGGTGAGGCGCTGGCATCCGGGCAGTTGCCCGCGGCGGGTGAACCTGTGCCGCGCGAACCCGATGGGTGCACCCCGGTGAGCACGCTGCAGGGCATCCACACCGCAGCCGACACCGCCCTCGGCATGGTGCGCGAACACGAGCGGCTGCGCAGCGCCTTCGACTTCCTGTCGCGGCTGCCCGCTGACGATGAGCTCGACGAGCGGAACCTCACGACCACCAATCTTCGCACGGTGGGCGGTGCGATCGCCGCCGCTGCCATCGCCAGGCCAGAAACCCGCGGCTGGCACCGGCGTTCGGATCACCCTGAAGCCAGCGACTCGTGGCGGCGCACCATCAGCATCAGCTGCGATGCCCGTGGTCTGCTCTCCGTGACATCACAGCCCATCGGAGAATGACTGATCCCGGGCGGCCACGGCCGCCCGCCTAACTCAGTCCCCGGGCGGCCACGACCGGTGTCCCGGGGTGAAGCCCGCAGGAGTGCGCGGCCGAACCCGTCCCACCCAGGGGCGAGTCGGTGTCGAAGTCGGTGCTCCACCTGGCAAGACCGGCATCCGAGACATTCTGGAAGGCCGTGGCGATCATCAACTTGATGCGGTTCAGCTGATTCACCTCGGAGGCACCCGGGTCGTAGTCGATCGAGGTGATGTTTGCCTCCGGGTACAGCTCGCGCAGCTGCTTGAACATACCGCGCCCCACCACGTGATTGGGCAGGCAGGCGAACGGCTGGGCGCAGATGATGTTCGGGCACCCGGACTCAATGAGATGCATCATCTCGGCCACCAGCAGCCAGCCCTCGCCGGCCGTGGTACCCAATGAGATCACCTTCTGGGCACGCCTGGCCATCGTCCGGATGTCCTCGGGTGTGTCGAACTTGCCCTTGGCGGCGGCAAGCGCCTTGTTCGCGGTCCTCTGGAAACGCTCGATGTACCACAACGCCATCTTCTTGACGTGGCGTGAGTTCTTGCCGAGCCCGAAGTTGTCCCACTGCCAATCACCGGTGGCCAGGCTCTGCAGGAAGAATCCGAGCAGGCCGGGGAGCACCGCCTCGCAGCCCTCGTCCTCGATGACACCGATGACATTGTTGTTGGCGTCCGGCTGGAATTTCACCAGGATCTCACCGACTACGCCAACTCGCGGTTTACGCGGAATGTCAAGAAGCGGCAGCGCATCGAACTCGGCGACCATGTGGGTGCACAGCCACCCGAAGCTCAACCGGCGCCCCTCGATCTCGGAGCGACTGGGGTGCGCCATGTACTCGCTCACCAGGCTGCTCCAGCGCTCATAGAGAGCCATCGTGGAGCCCTCGTCGCGCTCGTAGGGACGCACCCGCAGCAGCACCTCCTGCAGCAGATCCATCAACACGAGCCCCTGGAAGGCAGAGTGCACGAGCGACCAGGTGAGCTTGAACCCGGGATTGGACTCCAACCCCTGGGCCGACATCGCAAGCACCGGAATGTTCGGATAACCGGCCGACGACAAGCCACGGCGCAGCATGCCGACATAGTTGGTGGCCCGGCACATGCCGCCGGTCTGGGAGATGCCCACCACCGAGTGCTCGGGGTCGGCGTCGCCGTCGACGAACTTGTTGATGAGCTGGCCGATCACCATGATTGCGGGGAAGCAGGCGTCATTGTTGACGTACTTGAGGCCGCATTCGAGGTCCTCGCGGGAGGCATGCTCCAGCACCTGCATGCGGTAGCCGAAGCGCTGGAACAGCGGCTCGATGGCCCGGAAATGCAGCGGCGCCATCTGAGGCACGTAGACGGTGTGGGTGGAGCGCATCTGCTTGGTGTACGCCGGGGTGACGGACGCCGGCACCGTGATCGGCTCATGCCCAGACGAGGCCGCCGCCTGGCCGTCCCCCATATGACCCTCATGGGAAGTATCAACATCTGAGCGGTCGAAGGCCCCAGCCTCCCTGGCCTCGCCAAGACCGGCCGTGTCGACCTCCGCCGACCCGGGCCGTTCCGCGGCAGCCGCCTGCAAGGAGCGCAGCCTGATCTTGGCGGCGCCCAGGTTGGAGACCTCGTCGATCTTCAGCACGGTGTACACATCGTCGCCCTGCTCGAGGATGTCCTGCACCTGGTCGGTGGTCACCGCGTCGAGCCCACAGCCGAACGAGTTCAGCTGCACCAGATTCACATCGGGCATCTCGCGCACCTGGCCTGCAGCCTCGTAGAGGCGGGTGTGGTAGACCCACTGGTCGCGCACCCGAAGCGGTCGCTTGAAACCGGTGGTCTTCATGCCTGCGGTGAGTGCATCCTCGCTGAGCACCACCATGCCGAGCTGGGTGATGGCCTCGGGGATTCCGTGGTTCACCTCGGGGTCCACGTGGTAGGGCCGCCCGGCCAGCACGATGCCGCGCATCGAGTGCTCGCGCATGTACCGCAGCGCCCGATCCCCCTCGGCCTTCACATCGGCATGCACCTTGTCGAGTTCCTCGAAACCGGCCGCCACTGCGGCCTTCGCCTCGACCAGACCGACATGCCAGTCGGCGAAGATCTCCACCAGACGCCGAGCCAGCACGTCGGGCTTGTTGAGGTTGAGGAATGGATCCAGGAAGCGCACTCCCGGCCGGTTCAGGCGCTCCACATTCTTGGCGAGCACCTGCGGATAGAAGGCCACGATGGGGCAGTTGAAGGAGTTGTCAGCCTCCGCGAACTGCCGCTGCTCGTAGCTCACGCACGGCATGAAAATCGTCTCAATGCCGTGGTCGAGCAGCCACTCGATGTGCCCGTGTGCCAACTTGGCGGGGTAACACACGTTTTCAGAGGCGATCGATTCCATACCCGACTCGAACAGCTTGTGGTTCGAGCGCCCCGAGAGCACCACGCTGAAGCCGAGCTTGGTGAGCACGGTGAACCACAGCGGGTAGTCCTCGTACATGCCGAGCGCACGCGGAACACCGATCTGACCGCGGGTGGCCTTCTCCCCCACCAGGCGCCGATAGTTGAAGTAGCGCTTGTACTTGTACTCGTACAGATTCGGCACCTCGGACTTGGCCGGGCGCGGGTCCAGCGAGGCACCGCGTTCGCAGCGATTGCCCGACACATGCCGCGAATCGTCGTCGAAACTGGTGACGGTGAGTTTGCAGCGGTTCTGGCACAGGCGGCACACCCGCTGGCTGCTGCTCCAGCTGAAGTCATCGAGATTGCGCGACATCACTGCCGAGACATCTCCGGGGGCGGCGTGCATCGTGGCGGTGAGCGCGGCACCGTAGGCGCCCATGTGACCGGCGATGGCCGGCCGAGTCACTTCGACGCTGGTCAGCAGTTCGAAGGCGCGCAGCACGGCATCGTTGAGGAAGGTCCCGCCCTGCACCACCACGTGGTCACCGAGTTCCCCGGCGTCGCGCAGCTTCATCACCTTGTAGAGGGCGTTTCGCACCACCGAGTAGGACAGCCCGGCGGAGATGTCGCCGATGCCGGCACCCTCCTTCTGGGCCTGCTTCACCGAGGAGTTCATGAATACCGTGCACCGAGACCCGAGGTCCACTGGCGCATCTGAGGCAGCACCAAGTTGCGCGAACTTGCGCACATCGGTGCCCATGGTTTCGGCAAAGGTCTGCAAGAAGGAGCCGCAACCCGAGGAACAGGCCTCGTTGACGGCGATCGAGTCGACGGCCCCATTGCGAATGCGCAGGAACTTCATGTCCTGCCCGCCGATGTCGACGATGCTGGTCACCTCGGGGCACACGGCGCGGGCGGCACGGTAGTGCGCCATGGTCTCGATCTCACCCTCGTCGGCGTGCAGCGCGGTCTTCACCAAGGCCTCGCCGTAACCGGTGATGCACGTCCGGGCAATGGTGGCGCCCTCGGGCAGTGCGCTGAGCACGGAGCGCGCGATGCCCACGGAAGCGGTCACCGGGTCGCCCTGGTTGGAGCCGTAGCTGGAGTGCACGATGCGGCCCTGCTCGTCGAGCAGCACCGACTTGATGGTGGTGGATCCGGCGTCGATGCCGAGATAGAGCCCGCCGGAGGCCTCCGAGATGTCGGCGGTGGGCACCGGGGTGGCGGCGTGCCGGGTGTCGAACTCGGCGCGCTCGGCCGCGTCCTGGAAGAGCGGACGCATGGTCTTGGACGCCACCGCGATCTGGTTGGCGGAGTCCAGTTCGGCCGCCAGGTGCGGCAGCGACAGCTCGGGGCCGCCTGCCAGGAAAGCCGCACCCATGGCGACATAGAGCTGGCCGGCCTCGGGCGTGACGTACTCATCCACCTTGTCGCCGAGCACCCGCTCGAAGGCGGCGCGCAACTGCGGCAGGAAGTGCAGCGGCCCACCGAGCAGAATGACGCGGCCTCGGATGGGGCGCCCGCAGGCGAGCCCTGCGACGGTCTGTGTGGCAACGGCCTGGAAAACCGAGGCGGCGATGTCGGCGTGAGCCGCACCCTGGTTGAGCAGCGGCTGCACATCGGACTTCGCGAAGACTCCGCAGCGGGAGGCGATCGGGTAGAGATTCTCGTAGTGGGAGGCCAGTTCGTCCATACCCGAGGCGTCGGTGCGCAGCAGCGAGGCCATCTGGTCGATGAAGGCTCCGGTGCCGCCGGCGCAGGTGCCGTTCATGCGCTGCTCGGGGGTGGGGTGCAGGTAGGTGATCTTGGCGTCCTCGCCGCCGAGCTCGATGACGACATCCATGTCGGGGTTCAGTCGCTGGATGGCTGCGGTGGCTGCGATGACTTCCTGGTGGAAGTCGATGCCCATCAGGCGTGCCACGCCGAGCCCGCCCGAACCGGTCATTGCCACCCGGAAGACGTCGTCGGGGAATCGGTCGCGGATGTCGAGCAGGAGCTTCTTCATCTCGCCACGCACATCGGCGTTGTGCCGCCGGTAGTCGCTGAAGACGATCTCCCCGTTGTTCATGACCACGGCTTTCACCGTTGTCGAGCCGACATCAAGACCCAGCTTGAGCACGTCATCGGTCATCGCAGCGACCACCTCCAGGGATCGAGGGTTGAAACGGGACAAAGCAGAATGTCCGTTCTGTTTCTCATCGTAGCTGCGTTTCGGCGTTTCGCGAGTCGGGCGTGAAGTCCATCCGCATGCCGATGCTGCTGGACCAGACGACGCAGGGGGCACACCCACCACGGCCTCGACCCCATCACGGCCTCGACCCCACCACAGGAAATCGCTCCCTGACCGATCCCTCACTCACTCCGTGCCATAATCATCGGGTGCTCCAGCCCCTGCCCATGGTGACAAACGGGGCCGACCTGTCGCTGTTCTGGGTGGTGCTGGCAGCGGTGATCGCTCCACTGATCGCCCGGAACACTCGGACACTGCTGCCTGAGGTGGTGTGCCTGCTCGGTCTGGGCGTGGCCATCGGGCCCTCTGTGCTGGGCCTGGCCAGTCCGGACGGCCTGCCGATGATCAGGCAGCTGGGCCTCGGCCTGTTGTTCCTCGCTGCCGGGTTCGAGATCGACCCGGCAGAGTTGCAGAAACGCCAGCTGCACCGCGCCTCGCTCACCTGGTTGGTGAGCCTCGCGGTTGGTGTGGCCCTCGCGCTGCTCGTGCTGCATCCTGGGTCGTGGCTCAGCGCGACGGCACACGGGATCGCGTTCAGCTCCACAGCCCTGGGCGCGCTGGTGCCGATCCTGCGAGATTCCGGTCTGCTCGACTCGAAGCTGGGACGCGCAGTCCTGGCCCACGGCACGGTCGGCGAGCTCGGCCCGGTGGTGGCGATGGCCCTGCTGCTGTCGGGGAACGGCCCCTGGATCGGGGCGTTGGTTCTCATCGGCTTCGCGCTGCTGACCGTCTTCCTGGCCTGGTCCACGCGCAAACACCAAATGTCCAGGGCCAGGCGCATCGCCGCCCTGCCAAGGGCCGAGGTGGAGCGCCTGCAAGAGTGGTTCGACAAGACCGGCCGGGAAAAGCTCAACGCGATGATTCTGCGCCTGATCATGCTGCTGCTGGTGGGGCTGATGGCTCTGGCAGCGCTCTTCCACATCGACGTGGCGCTGGGCGCATTCATGGCCGGATTGTGCCTCCGCCTGGTCGCAGGCAAGGACACCAAGCCTCTGGACACCCGCATCGGAGTGCTTGCCAACAGCTTCTTCGTGCCGGTGTTCTTCGTGATCAGCGGAATGTCCATCGACCTGGCGGAGGTGGGTGCACACATCTGGATCACGGTGGGCACGCTGGGAGCCGTGCTCCTCACTCGAGGAATACCGGTGTGGTTGGCAGAGCGTTTCACCACCACTGGCTCCGGACTCACCCGGCCGGTACAGCAAGTTCAGCTGGCCCTCTACGCCTCGGCTGGTCTGCCGATCATCGTCGCAGTCACCGAAGTTGCCGTCAACCAGGGGCTGATGGCCAGACCACTGGCGTCATGCCTGGTGGCAGGCGGTGCACTCAGCATGCTGGTGTTCCCGTCGGCCGCGACGCTGCTGGGCAAGCGGGACGAGGCCTGGCAGCCCGTGGCACATCAGGTGAGTGGGACGAGCTCCTGACCTTTGGGGTGCGCACCATCGCCGTCTGAGCCTGGTGGATGTGGAATTGAGCTCTCGAGGAGCCTTCCCAGCCAATCGCTGCACTTCGAACATGACTTCATGATCTGAAGAGATTGTCGACAATCTCAGCTCTCTTGGCCGTACACCCGAGCCCGCCTCTCCGGTAGGGATGCTGATGACTTCTGGGCTCAACTCCACCACCGACGCCTCCAAGCCAACAGATTTCATGATGAAGACTCGCATACTCGCTTGCCATAGCCGTTTCTAGCCGCTTGTAACCGCAGCATTACAGCCCGATTGTGGGCCTGTTTCATCCGTTACAGACTCGTGAACAACTGTCGACAGCCCTGGATGATTGTCGACAGTGTGTCTACATTCTCCATCAAGAGGCTGCGTAACCGAGACCCGAGTTGGCATCTGATCTCAGAACCTCGAACCGGCCGAGGGTAGGCCCCCGGCCGAATTCGCAAGCAAAGGATCCTCATGACATCGACAACACATACGCGATCGTCCAGTATGGGTTTGGTAGCCGCGTCAAGCGTCGCTGGTACGGCCGTGGAATGGTATGACTTCTTCCTCTACGGAACTGCATCGGCTCTGGTTTTCAACCACCTGTTCTTCCCGACCAGCGACCCATTGGTCGGCACGATGCTGGCGCTTGGCACATTCGCCGCCGGCTTCTTGTCGCGTCCGCTCGGCGCCATCTTCTTCGGTCACATGGGTGACAAGCACGGCCGCCGCGCGACGCTGATCACCAGTCTGGTGCTCATGGGCGGAGCAACCCTGCTCATCGCCTTCATCCCGACCTACGCGATGATCGGCATCTTCGCTCCCCTGATCCTGCTCCTCCTCCGGCTCATTCAGGGGTTCGCCCTGGGTGGGGAGTGGAGCGGCGCAGTCCTCCTGGTCGCCGAACACAGCGAAGGAAAGAGCTCGAAGCGTGCCTTCTGGGCATCCTGGCCAAACGTCGGTCCGCCACTCGGCAACCTCATCTCCGCCGGTGTGCTTGCCGTCCTTGCGGTGGCAATGCCGGGATCCGCATTCATGGCGTGGGGATGGCGGATAGCTTTCGCGCTCTCGAGCGTGCTCGTCATCATCGGGCTCCTGCTGCGGCTTTACGTCGAGGAGACACCACTGTTCAAAGACCTTGAGACACACTCCGCACAGGAACAGTCAAAGATCAACAAGGTTCCGCTGATCCCGTTGTTCCGCGACTACTGGCGCCACATTCTCATCGCTATCGGCATGCGGATGGGTGAGAACGCCGGTTTCTATCTCTACTCGCTCTTCATCATCACGTACATGACACAGATTCACCATATGGGTCGAGGCTCGGTGCTCAACGCGGTGATGATCGGACAAGCGGTCGCCATTGTCACCATTCCGCTGTTCGCCCTGCTCGCAGATCGTGTCGGCCGCAAGCCGATCCTGATCGCCGCTTCGATCGCGACCGTCTTCTACGGGTTCGTCTTCTTCTTCCTGCTGAACATGCAGACAATCCCGGCGGTGATCGCCGCTGCGGTCGGTGGATTGTTCATCTTCGGTGTTTACAGTTCATCCATCGGGGCATTCTTCTCTGAGCTGTTTCCCACTCCGGTGCGTTACAGCGGCACGTCGGTTGCCTACAACATCGCTTCCCTCATCGCAGGATCCCTGTCGCCAATCATCGCCCTCGCCCTGTATCGGTCGTTCGGCACCGGCTATGCCATTGCGGTCTACCTGGGATTCATGGCCCTCATCTCGATTGTGGCGATCTCGTGCGCACCCGAGACGAAGGGGCTCACGCTCAAGCAGGTCGATCTGAAGCTCGAGGAGTCGACCCACGAGTTGACCCCGGTTGAGGCCGAAGCCGCCTGACCCAGAACCGACTTGGACACTCGCCCCACACTCGGTTCAGATGCTGCACACACCTGTAGACAGAAGGGTCATCCCATGAGTTCTCTCCCAACGGTCATCCCCTCGACAGCCACAGACATTGCCTATGAATGGCTTCGTAATTTCGTCTCCAAACTGCCGTGGAACGAGGAGGCCAACCTCAGTGAAAATCAAGTGGCAGAGGAATCAGGAACGTCCCGGACTGCGGCTCGCGAGGCCCTCCTGCGTCTCGACGCGATCGGCATCATCCGAAGAGTGCCGAATCGGGGAGCACAAGTACCGGCTCTCTCGATCGCCGATGTCCGCACGATGATGGAGACCAGACTCGTCATCGAGGAATGGGCTGTCCGGAAGTGTGCACTCTCCGGAACCGGGAGCAATGCGCTCACCGCATTGACGAAGCAGCAGAAAGAGGTGTCGGCCGATCCCATCGCCTTCATGAAATTCGATCTCGAATTCCACAAACTGATCGTGCATTCCGCGAACAATCCGACTCTCGAGCGCGTGTACTGCTCACAGAGGGACCAGCAGCTGCGTCTGGGGATCAACGCGCTGAGCCATTCGGTCTCGCGCGCCGAGCAGGTGGTGGAAGAACACAAGACGATCATGCGGTGCATCCTCGCGGGGGATGCCGATGGCGCCGCGCTGGCGACCCGGCGGCACCTCGAATCGACGAATCGAGCGTTCCTCCAGAAGACGCAGGTCGAGGAACCTCTGCTGACCGGTGCGGGGAGCAGGCGTCTTGCCACCACACCGCTCCCCGCGCCGGCCGTGGGGGTGGAACGCACCACGCTTCGCACGGCGCTCGTCCAAGTCGCGAGCCCAGACACCGAGACGAAGGCCGAACGCATCACACGCGTCTCAGGCATGCTCGACGCCCTCAATGACGTTGACCTGGTGGTGCTCCCCGAGCTCTGGAACACAGGATACTTCCACTTCGACCACTACCAGGAGGACGCCGAGCCGCTCAGCGGGCCGACCGTGGCGATGTGCGCAGCATTCGCCCGGTCACACGGCTGCTATGTGCACATGGGAAGTTTCGTCGAGCGCACTGCCGAAGGACTGATTCGGAACACATCAGTGCTTCTCGACCGCGCCGGCAGCATCGCCCACCGCTACAGCAAGATTCATCTCTTCGGCAATGGTTCGGAAGAGACCGAAGTCCTGACGCCTGGCGATGAACTCACCATCGCCCAACTCCCCTTCGCCCGGTTCACCAGCACCACGTGCTTCGACCTGCGCTTCCCCGGACTCTGGGACCAGATCGGAAAACGCGGCGCCGAACTCGTCATCGTTCCCGCGGCGTGGCCCAAGGCAAGACTCGACCACTGGAACATGTTCTCCCAGGTCCGCGCAGCGGAAAGTGAACTCATCCTCGTCGCCTGCAATGCCTCCGGTGTGCAGCGAGGTGAGGAGCTCGGGGGGAACAGCCGGATCATCGGCCCCAACGGCGAGATCGTCGCTACCGCCGGCAGCGGGGAGGAACCGCTCTACGCCTCGATCGATCTTCAACTCATCGACGACCGCCGCAATGCCTTCCCGGTTCTGAACGACCGGCTCACCAACTACGACAATTTGAAAGAAGACTGACGTGAGCACCATTCCACGAGCCGAGCGGAAGAGTACCCCTCAAGGAACCGGCGCACTCTCGTTCCACGTGATCAACACCGGGGACGACATCGCGGTTCCCATCGAAAATGCATTCGTCGCCGGCTACACCGGTCGCGACCCGGAAGCCGTCCAGGCACACATTTCCGAGCTGCAGAAGATCGGGGTCGCCCCGCCGCCCGAAGTGCCGATGTACTACCGGATGGCCCCGTCGCTGTTCAGCACAGCAGATGCCTTCGAATCGAAGACCAGCCATGTGACCTCCGGCGAGGTTGAGCCGCTGTACGTGCTCATCGGCGATGAGTTCTACGTGGGCGTCGGGTCGGATCACACCGACCGCGAACTGGAGACCGTCGACATCGCCGAATCGAAGCTCACCTGCCCCAAGCCGGTGGGCACCGATCTGGTCTCAATGGGAGATGTCAACCAGGTCTCGCTGGATTCCTGCCAGGTGCGCTGCTGGGTGGACGACGTGCTGTACCAATCGGGAACCCTGAACGAAATCCTCTCGCCTGCCGACGCGCTCGGACCACTGCGCGAGAAATTCCCCACCGTCCACACGCTCATTTGTCTGGGGGGCACCGTCCCCTTGCTCAACGGAAAATTCCAACGCGGGACCCGCTGGAAGCTCAGCCTCGAATTCGAGGACGGGCGCTCGATTTCCCACAGTTACTCGATGAAGTAGAAAAGAAGGGCACACAAAATGCGAAGCGGGAAAGAATATCTCGACTCTCTCGATGACGGCAGAACCGTCATCATCGACGGTGAGCCCGTTGAGAATGTGCGTGAGCACCCTGCCTTCAAGGGCCTCACAAGATCAGTGGCCGCGCTGTTCGACATTTCAGCAGATCCCGACAACGGATTCCAGGTCTACAACGAAGAAATCGGCAAAAATGTGAACCGTCTCTTCTATGCCCCGAAGTCTCGGGAAGAACTCACCGAGCGCAGGAAAGTCATTGAGAAGTGGGCGGAGTATTCGCACGGTTGGCTGGGTCGAACCCCTGACCACGTCTCGAGCTTCCTGGCCGGGTTCGCTGCGAGATCGGATCTGTACGGGCAGGAGGACGGGCACGACTACGCGGCCAATGTCCTCACGTATCAGGCTGAGGCAGCAGCCAACGACTGGTACATCACCTACGCGATCGTTCCGCCGCAGATCTCTCGCGCGACGACCGCCTCAGGCTGGGAGGGCGAGTTCCTCCAGGTCGGCGTTGTGAAGGAAACCGAGGAAGGCCTGATCGTCCGGGGCTCGCAGATGCTGGCCACTGCATCACCTGTCACCGACGAGATCCTCGTCACCTGCATCAAGCCGCTCAGCCCGGACGATTCAGATGTGGCCCTCAGCTTCGCGCTGCCGATCGCGACCACGGGGCTCAAGCTCTACTCGCGCCGTCCGTATGCGCCTGCCGCGACCAGTTCGTTCGACTACCCGCTTACCACCCGCTTCGATGAATCCGACTGCCTCGTGGTCTTCGATGACGTCCTCGTCCCCTGGGACCGGGTCTTCATCAATCAGAACGTCGAGAAGACCAAGCTGCAGTTCTTCGACACCCCCGCGCATGTGCTCGGCAACTGGCAGGCACAGATCCGTCTCGCCACGAAGTTGAAGTTCATCGCTGCGGTCGCTCACAAGGCCACCCAGATCAACCAGACGAACCGGATCCCGGGAGTACGCGAGAAGCTCGGAGAACTGGCGGCGCTGGCCACCTCGGTCGAGTCGGCAGTACTCGCCTCCGAGTACACCGCGGAGATCGACAAGTCCGGCACCTGCGTTCCCGGGGCGAAGGCGCTGTACTCGTCGATGGGCCTGCAGTCAGAGGTCTACCCCCGTGTCATCAACATCCTTCGAGACCTGGTGGGTGGTGGTGTGCTGCAACTGCCCTCGAGCGTCAAGGATCTTGAGAGCGATTTCACCAAGGACGATGTCGCCCGATATGTGCAATCGCCGGGGACTCCCAGCACGGAACGCGTCAAGCTGTTCAAACTCGCCTGGGACATTCTCGGCTCTGAATTCGGCGGCCGCCACCAGCAGTACGAGATGTTCTATGCCGGTGCTCCCTTCATCGTCAAGGGCGTCTACGCCTACCAGAACTTCGACTATCCAGCAGCGGTCGCTGATCTGGACGATTTCCTCAACAGCTATGGTCCCGACGGACCGATCTCGGAAGAAGGTTGATGACAATGGGGAAGACAGAACACGAGTTCACCCAGTGGTCCGACTTCGAATTCCAGCCATGTGACCCGCCCATCGACGGACTGAGTGAAGCGATCCTTTCGCGTGATGACGAAACAGGCGCGATTACACGTATCCTCAAATTCGAACCAGGGACGACCACGGCACCGAATGGTGTGCTCACCCATGATTTCTGGGAGGAAGTCTTCATCTTCGAGGGCGAATTCGTCGACGAGCGGCTGCACCAGCAGTTCTTCGCCGGCTCATTCGCGACCCGTCCGCCGGGCATGGAACATGGTCCTTGGTACTCGAAGACCGGCGCGAAAATGTTCGAAGTTCGTTACTACCCGAAGTAGGCGAAAATGAAAACCTTGGCACTTGTCGAGCCCGATGCATTGCACATGCGCAATGCCATGGGGCGGTTCGTGACTGGCGTGGCCGTGGTCACCGCCGCCGGCAGTGAGCACCCCGAGGGAATGACGATCAACTCGATGACCTCGATCACGCTGGATCCGGCGGTCCTGATGATCTCGCTGCACCACCAGACGCGCACCCACGATGCGATCATGGCTTCGGGCAGATTCGGACTGTCGATCCTCGGGGTGAAACAGGAGAGTGTCGCGCGCCGGTTCGCCTCGCACGATGAGGACAAGTTCGCCAACGAGGTGTTCGACCACACCGAATCGGGCATTCCACTCATCGCGCGGGCCCTCGTACAAACCGATTGCACTGTTCTGCAGCATGCGTCGCTGGGAGACCACGAGGTCTTCTTCGGCCATGTGGAAAAACTGCGATATCGCAACGGTGAACCACTGGTGTTCAACGCCGGGCATTTCGGCAGCTACCACGATTTCGGCCACGACGAGATGCACTGGAGATTCTGACTGAAAACCTGAACGGGCCTCGCGGCATGCCTTGGGCATTGCGCTGCGGGGCCCGTTCGCATGTCTGGAGGATTGCGAGAACCCGAGAGGAGGACGACGATGCTGCACTCCGCGTCGTGCGCATGGCCCCAGAGACACGGGTGCACAGGCGTTGGCCCGTCAAGTCACTCACGGCCTGTGCTTGTCCAGGGCTGAAGGCCATGCCCGCACCGCACAGTGCTAGCCTGACGCTTTCGAGCGAAACGTCATCCCCACGGATGTGCTGCGCCCGAGGCGAAGATCGCCACACCGCAAGACGCAGGAGTCGTCGCCGCCTCCTGTGTCCCACACCACAGCTCTGACGTGCCAGTCCATGGGTCACAAAGCATCGTGCTCAGACCTGGTCAGTCAATGTTCATAGCGACTCCCTCTCCAAGAAAGGAATGACGTGTCCACATCTGCCTCCTCAGGCCAGATCCAGCCCGTACCCACCACAACCGATCCTGCAGTGGTGCGCCGCTATGCGCTGGCCGGCGGCATCGGCACCATGCTCGAGCAGTTCGACTTCGCAGCCTACGGCCTGGCCTCCGCGCTGGTGCTGGGAACCGTCTTCTTCCCCAAGGTCGACCCTCTCGCGGGCGCCCTGTACGCGTTCGCGGCCTACGCCGTCGGATTCTTCGCCCGGCCGCTCGGCGGCATCATCTTCTCCCACTTCGGGGAACGCCACGGCCGCAAGTGGGTGCTCGTGGTCACTCTGTTCATCATGGGCTCGGCGACATTCCTCATCGGCTGCCTGCCCGGTTACAACACCATCGGCGTCTTCGCTCCGGCGCTACTCGTGGCGCTGCGGCTCCTGCAGGGCCTCGGCGCGGGTGCCGAACAGGCCGGCGGCGCCACACTGCTCACCGAATCCGCACCGCACGGCAAGCGCGGCCGTCTCGCATCCTTCGTCATGGTCGGCGCCGCAGCCGGCACCGCCTTCGGCACCCTGCTGTTCGCGCTGCTTCAGTTCGTGTTCGGCCAGCAGGCCTTCGTCCACTGGGCATGGCGCATGGTCTTCTGGATGTCCGCAATTGTCACCATCTCCGCGTTCATCATGCGTCGCAAGCTCGACGAGTCGCCGGTCTTCGAAGAGATGAAGCGCAACGCCGAGAACCGCAAGGCTCAGGCTGCGCCGCTGAAGGTTGCCGTGCACAAGGGCTGGCCTCGCATTCTGCAGGTGTTCTTCATGAACTGGGGCCAGAACACCCAGAGCTACATCGTGCAGACCTTCTTCGTCACCTTCGTCACCACGATGGTCTTCCTGCCCGGCACCGCCATGCACTTCCCGAAGGGCACCATCACCAACATCCAGCTCATCGGCGCGCTGTTCGGAATGTTCACCGCCTTCATGTGGGGCAGGGTGTCTGACAAGCTCGGACGCAAGCGCCCCTACCTGGTGGTCGCCGGCCTGTGCGTCGTACTGCCCTTCGTGTACTTCCCGATCATGGAAACCGGCAAGACTTGGCTGGTGCTCATCGCCGTGCTGCTGGGCTACCTCACCGCCGCATATGGGGCTGTGGGCATCCAGATGTCCTTCTTCCCCGAGCTGTTCGGCAGCCGCTACCGCTACGCCGGCATGACCCTGGCCCGCGAGCTGTCAACCCCCATCGGCGGCGGCATCGCACCCTTCGTCTGCACCGCCCTGCTCGCCAGGTTCCACATGTGGCTTCCGCTGGCCATCTACATGGCCGTCGCCGGCATCATCGCCTTCGCCTCAGCATGCACCGTGCCCGAGACCGCCAACCGCGACCTCACCCTGCTCAACGACGCCAAGCCCGGAGAGGCCCAGCTCGTCAAGGCATGATGTAGAACCTGGCATCCTGCTTCTGCTGCTGCCCACTGGGTTGGGTTGCACGGTTTCCGGATGACGCCAGTCGAGGGGGGGGGGCCGGGCAAACCCACCCCCCCCAATTTTGTGCCCCCACCGAGAGTACAACCCCACCCCGGCAGGGGGGGCGAGGGATTGCGGTTGAACCGATCGAGTGTA